>CALMSQ010000095.1:0-4708 GCA_937872345.1 uncultured Burkholderiales bacterium
CGTTGATCTCGTCGACCCGCTTCTTGACCCGCTCGACGACCTCCTTCGCGTTGCCGCCGCGGATCATCATCACGATGCCGCCGACCGCCTCGGTGTAGCCGTCCTTGACCATCGCGCCGTGGCGGACCTCCTCGCCGAGCCGCGCCTGCGCGACGTCGCGCAGGTAGACAGGGGTGCCGCCCGCCTCCTTGATGACGATCGACTCGATGTCGGACAGCCCGCCGATCAGGCCGACGCCGCGCACGAGGAACTGGTCGGCCCCCTGCGGCAGGATCCCGCCGCCGGAGTTCGCGTTGTTGCTGGCCAGCGCCTTGTGGACGTCGGCCAGCGAGAGTCCGTGGTAGCGCAGGCGGTCCGGGTCGGCCAGCACCTGGTACTGCCGCACGAAGCCGCCGGTCGAGTTGATCTCGGCCACGCCCGCGATCGAGCGAAGCAGCGGCCGCACGACCCAGTCCTGCACGGTCCGGCGCTCGGTCAGTTCCGCCTGCGTCAGCGCGCGCTGCCCGTCGTCGGGGCGCTCGAGCGTGTACTGGTAGACCTCGCCGAGCGCGGTCGACACCGGGCCCAGCACCGGCGTCACGCCGTGCGGCAGGCGGGCACCGACCTCCATCAGCCGCTCCATCACGAGCTGGCGGGCGAAGTAGACGTCGGTGTCGTCGGTGAAGACCAGCGTGATCAGCGACAGGCCGGGCTTGTTCAGCGAGCGCATCTCGACCAGGCCGGGCAGGCCGGTCATCGCGATCTCCAGCGGCACGGTGACGAAGCGCTCGACCTCCTCGGGCGAGCGGCCATGCGCCTCGGTCGCGATCTGGACCTGGACGTTGGTGACGTCGGGGAAGGCGTCGACCGACAGCCTCCTTGCCGCGTCGACGCCGAACGCGAGCAGCACCAGCGCCACGACGGCAACGATCATGCGCTGCCGGATCGCAGCGCGCACCAGCGAAGCGAGCATCGGTCAGCGCCCCCCGGTAGCGAGCTGGCGGCGCTCGTTGTTCAGGTGGAAGGCGCCGGCGACCACGATCGTCTCGTCGCCACGCAGCCCTTCGAGAATCACCCGGTGCTCGCCGTCCTCCGCACCGGGTGTCACCGGCGTCAGCCGGAAGCGGTTCGGCCCCTCGGCGACGAAGACGCGATCGCGGTTGCCGTCGCGCACCAGCGCCGCCTTCGGCACGACGACCTGCCGGCGCGCCTCGCCGGCCACACGCATCATGGCCAGCATCGCCGGCTTGAACTCGCCGTCCGGGTTCGGCAGGTCCATCCGCACGCGGACGGTCCGCGTCTCGGGGTCGACCAGGTCGGAGACCTGCACGATCGTCCCCTCGAATGCGCGGTCACCGAGCGCCGGCACCTCGAGCACGACCCGCTGGCCGACGCCGACGTGTCGGGCCTCCTGCTCGGGCACGTCCGCGACCGCCCACAGGGCGCGCAGGTCGGTGATCGTGAACAGGTGGTCGGAGGGCGCCGCCACCTGGCCGAGTGCCGCGTGACGGGCGATGACGGTGCCGCTCTTGGTCGCGGCGATCGGCGCCGCCGCGAGGATCTGGCCGGTGCTCATCAGCCGGTCGATGGCAGCGCCCGACAGCCCGAGCGTGCGGAGCTGGTCGCGCGCGGCGCGCGTCTCGGCGCGCGCGATCGACAGCTCGCTCTCGCGCCGCTGCAACTCGGCCGAGCCGATGACGTCGGCGTCGAGCAGCAGGCGGGCGCGCTCGGCGGCGCGCTGGGCGAGCTGCTCGGCCGAGTGCGCCTTCAGGAAGGTGAGCTGGGCCGCCGACAGCTCCGGGCTGCTGATCTCGGCGAGCCGGTCGCCCATCCTGACCTGCTGCCCGACGACCGCGTGGATCGCGGTGACGCGACCGGTGATCGGCGCGCCGACGCGGGCGGTGCGGTTCTCGTTCGTCTCGATGCGCCCGGGGATCCGCAAGGTGTCGCGGAAGACCCGCTGGTCGGGACGGCCGAGCTCGAGGTAGCGCGCGGCGCCTTCGGAAGCCTCGACGAGGTCGGGATCGGCGGCCGCCGGGGCAGGCGGCGCCACGTTCCTTGCGGTCGGGGCGTTCGCCGGGGCCGGCGCGGCCGACGGCGCCGGCTCGCTGCCGCTGCAGCCGGCGAGCGCCGCCGCGATCAGGAGGGCCACGTTCGCGCGGACGAGGGCGTCAGTTCTCAATTCGGACTCCGGTCGGGATGGTCGAGGAAAGGCGCTCGAGCTCCGCCTGCGCGGCGAAGGCCTCGAAACGACTGCCGATCAGCTGGTTGCGCAGCTGCCGGTACTGGCGCTGCGCATCGAGATACTCGAGGATTCCGCGCTCGCCGAACCGGTAGGCGGCCTCGGCGACGCCGACCACCGCCTGCGCCTGCTTGAGCACGCCGTTCTCGAGGGTGGCGACGGTCGCGCGGGCCGACTCGTAGCGGTGCCAGGCGGCCTCGAGCCGCTGACTCAATTCGAAGCCGCGCTGCTCGGCCACGGCATCGGCGCGCAGCAGTCGCTGCTGCGCCTCCTCGATGGGGCCGGCGCGCCGGTCCAGCAGCGGAATCCTCACGCCGATGCCGGCCCGCGTCGTGTCCAGGTCGGGCGTTCTCTCGCGCGCGACGAACAGGTCGACGCCAGGCATCAGCGAGGCGCGTTCGAACTGCAGCTGCCAGCGGGCGCGCTCGCGCTCGGCCTGGGCCAGCCGGATCTCGGGATGCGCCGCGACCGACTCGGCGCCGACCAGTCGACGCGCGGCCGGCTCCAGGCTGCCGTGGAAGTCGCCGTCGACCGCGAAGGCCTCGGGCATCGAGGGCGCGACCAGCTCGCGCAACTGCGCGCGCACGGCCGACAGCTCGGCTTCGCGCTGCGCCAACGCCGTGCGCGCCAGCGCCGCCTCGGTCTCGGCGCGGATCAGATCGAAGCGCGGCGCTTCGCCGGCCGACACGCGGACTGCGATCCGGGCCTGGATCTGCTCGGTCAGTGCCACGTCCTCACGCGCCGCGAGCACCAGTTCCTGCACCCGCAGCACGTCGAAGAAGCGCGTCTTGATCGCCGCGACGAGCGACTGTTCGGCCGACTGGAGCGCGAACCGTGCTCCTTCGGCCGAGGCGGCCGCGCCGCGGCTGCGCGCCTCGCGCAAGCCCGGCGACTCGATCCGCTGGGACAAGCCGACCGAGCCGCCCGTGCCGGCCGGCGCGCCGGCCAGTCGCGCGCCCGAGCTGCTCGCACCGACCTGCAGCTCCGGATTCGGATAAGCGCGCGCGCTGGCGATCCCGGCCCTTGTCGCCAGGGCCTCGGCACGTGCAGCCGCGAGGCCCGGATTCCCGGCGCGCGCGAGCTCCAGCAACCGGGTCAGCGTGAAGCTCGGCAGCGCCGACGCGACGCCGGTTGCGGCCGGTGCCAAGGCCGCCGTGCGCGCCGCGATCGCATCGATCGGGTTGGGCGCGGCCATCCGGTTGGGCGCATCGGCCCCGTCGGCTGCGTGTGCGGCGCCGGCCACGGCGACCGCGACGGCCACCGCAATCGGCAGGAGCGGAACCCGGAGACGCACGCGTCGGCGCTCCGAACGGAAATCGGAGGGGAGGAGTCGCATCGGAAGCAATCTGGCGCAGGCATTGCCCATGGAGACGCCGGGCCCTGCGCTTCGGCCCGCGGCCGACGAGGATCGGCCGACGTCTTCAAGGTCTTGCCAGCGGCGAGCCGTCCCGGGCGGGACGGGCGCTTCACCACGTGCGACCCGGGGGCGGTGGTTCCGCCCGGCTTGACCGGATCGCCCTCGAACCGGCGCTACCGGTCCGCGGCTACTCCCCTTGAGGGAAAGCGCGGATGATCTCCGCGAGCCTGCCGCCGATCAATGATTTCCCCAAAGCATTTGGGTATTTGACGGCGCCGATGATGGCGATCAAACCGCGGTCGCGCGGCGCGCGCTTCAATGCGCCGATGAATCCGGTCCTCCACGCTGTGTCCCGCCTGCTCGACAGCGCGCCCGGCTCCGCGGGCGCGCTGTCGGCGGCCGAACTCACCGACTCGCTCTCGCGCGAGACTCGACTGCGCATGGCCACGCGCCTGGCGCTCGTCGACCTGGCGGCGCGCTGCGAACGACCGACCCCGTCCGACGCAGTCCCGCCGGCGCCGTGCACGCTGTGCATGCCGCTGCTTGCCCGGCTCCTCGAGCGGCTCGCCGGGATGAGCGACGAGCAGGCGCTCGCCGGCCTCGTCGAGCTCGCGCCGCAGCTGCGCGAACTGGCCGACACGCTTCAGGCGCAAGCGCACCCGCTGGCGGTGCTGCCGAGGGCCCTGCTCGAGCTGCTGCGAGCAAGGCTTCACTGACATCGGGCGTCGTCAGGGGGCCAGGCGATGGCGGGACCAGCCCCCGCCTTCGCGCCGATAGGCGATCCGGTCGTGCAGCCGGGACGGCCTTCCCTGCCAGAACTCCCAGTACTCCGGGGCGAGCCGATAGCCGCCCCAATGCGGCGGCCTCGGCGGATGCAGGCCGAACTTCAATCCGAACTCGGCCGCGCGCGCAACCAGCGCCGCCCGTGACGACAGCGGGCGGCTCTGTTCCGACGCCCAGGCGCCGATCCTCGATGCCAGCGGCCGGGATGCGTAGTAGGCGTCCGACTCGGCGGGATCGACCCGCTCGACGGGCCCCTCGATACGGACCACGCGCTCGAGTTCGACCCAGTGGAACTGCAGCGCGGCGAACGGATGCGCGGCCAGCTCGCGCCCCTTGCGGCTCTCGTA
>CALMSQ010000096.1:0-4710 GCA_937872345.1 uncultured Burkholderiales bacterium
GACATCGCCGCCGGCTGCACGTTCTCGTAGTCGATCAGTACGTAGTTGGTTCTCATGCGCCCCTCGTTGGTCGGCCCCGGCGCACTGCTGTTTGGGGTATCTGGGACGAATAGCAGCGCCGCCGGCGTCGGCCAAGGCCGTACCGATCGGCGGGGCCCTCGGGCGGACCACTGTCCGCAACTGGAACACCCCTCGCGCCGCCATTCCTTGACCACCCGCGCGATCCCGTTTAGCGTCGGCGACGATTGCCGGCCAACCATTGCGCGGCCCGGCCTCCCCGCAGTCCGGATTCCTCGGCCCCCCGTCACGGAGCCTTCGATGTTCTGGGAACACGAAGACTGGTCCAATCTCGATGCCAGCGAGCTCGCCGACGCGCTGGCGACCATCCGCGGCGGCCTGCCCGCGCACGATCGCGGCGCGTTCGCGCTGCACGACGCGCCAGACGATTCGCACGCTTTCGACGACGGGCATCTGCAGGTGCGCTCGATCCGGGTGCGCCGGCTCCGCTTCTACACCGACCACTGGCTCTACGAACTGGACCTGTCACCCGAGGCCACCGGGCTCGCCGGCCGCTACGAGTCGGCGCGCGCGTTCGTCGTGTTGTCGCCGGCCGACGCCTCCGAGGCGCCGCCTCCGCAGGTCGGGGCGCCGCAGCCGCCGCACCGGCGCCCGGCGCTGGCCGCCCGAGACGGGGCCGTGTCCGCGGTGCTGCTCGACTGGACCGCCGGGGTCATCTTCCAGCTCAACGAGCGCGGGCGGATGCGGCTGGCGCCCGACGGGCGATTCGATCGGCAGCTCGCACTCGACTATCTGGACTTCTTCGTCTCGTTCATCGCCAGCGAGAATTCGCGCGAGCCCTTCCTGCTGTTGCACGGCGGCACGCTCGCGCAGCCCGCGGGCATCCCGCGCCGGCGCGCCAGCCTGCCGGCCTTCGAGCAGGCGATCGGCGAGCAGCTGCTCGATGGCAAGCCGTTCGAGAGGCCGCGTCGGTACGCGTACATCCCCGAGAACCCGTCCGCGACCGATGAGCCCGACCTGCGCTGCATTGATTCGCCCTCCGATAGCGATCGAGCGTCTCATCAGGCGGGCGAGGCGGAAGCAAGCGGGGTCGCCTCCACGACCCCGACATCCCCCGACCCGGCCGGCTCCGGCCGCCCCGCCTTCGATCCTGCCGCGATCGTCATCGACGGCGTCCACGTAAGCGAGGAGGATCCGGAGCGCACGGCGCTCGGGTTCACTGCGGCCCTGCTCTACGAGAACACGATCTTCAAGGCGCTGTTCGAGATCTCCTGCGAGCCAAACCAGGCCGCCCAGATCCGCATGCTCGGCGACGAGCCGCTCGTGGCGGCCGATCCGGCGCTGCTGCAATACCAGGTCGACCGGCTCGACGCGCGGGGCATCCGCTTGCTGCTCCTGCTCAAGCCGCGCGCCGAAGTGGCCGCGGCCGAGTTCCTCGCACAGTTGCGTCGGGCCGCCGCGACCAATGCACTGTCGCCGGCCGCCTGGGTCGAGAACCTGCGCGTGACGGGCGACGTGAATTTCCAGCTGCTCGGCGCGAGCGGGCCTGTGCGCGTGCGCGACGTCGAGTTCATGGGGCGCGTCGTGCTCGACGAGTGCCGCCGCGACGCCAGCGTGGTGTTCGAGCGCTGCCGGTTCGCCCGCTCGCTCGACGCACGCAACGCATCGATCGACGGCGACCTGGTGCTACGCGGGTCGACGGTGCTGGGCGTGGTGGCACAGGGCGATCCACTGTACCCGTCGATCTGCCTGGCGGGCCTGCGGCTGACCGGCGACCTCGATGGCCAGCAACTCGCGGTCGACGGCGAGCTCGACGCGCCGAACGCCGATATCACCGGCCGCGGCAACCTGCGCGGCATCGACCTGCGCCTGCGCCGCGGCAGCGAGCACTTCGGCATTTCGATGCGCAACGCCGCGGTCAAGGCGGGAATGGACCTCTCGCCCTACGTCGGCCGCGACGCGGTGGGGCAGAAGATCGTTCGCTCGCGCGTCGAGGGAACGATCGAGCTGGTCGGCCTGCACGCACTCGAGGTCGACCTGCGCGGCGCAGCCTGCGCCGCGCTCGATCTCTCGTATGCGCAGCTGGACGGCCTGCTGAACCTCTCGGCGTTCGATCCGGCGCTCGACCGCATCGGCGCGATGGGCAACCGCCTGATGCGCGCGATCGTCTACGGCTACGTCGACCTGCGTTGCGCGCGCGTGCGCGAGGTGTTCCTGTCGGGCGCGAACATCGCCGGCGAACTGATGATGGTGGGCACCGAGATCGAGCGCAACCTGTTCGCGCAACCCAACGGGCCGCTCGGCTACCGCTGCCGGATCGGCGGCAGCGCAACGCTGTCGAGCGCGCGCATCCAGGGCGACGCCGACTTCGACGGCGCGCAGATCGCCGGCAGCTTCGAGATGCGCACCGGTTCGCTGGGGCGTCTGTTCATGTCGATGTGTCCGGTGGTGCTGGCCTGCGGCGATTCGCTGCGGCTGGACTACTTCGAAGCCGAAGTCGGCCGGGTCGAGGTCATCGGCGTGACCGGGCTGGGCTCGATCGGACTGGCGGGCATCCAGGTGCGCGGCCACCGCAACGACCTCGCCACAGTCCTGATCGAGCACGTCGAGTCGCGCGGCGACATCCGCTTCTACTGGGGGCTGCGCGAGCGCACGATGTTCGCGAACGCGCGCGCCGCGGCGCAAGAGCAGCTGAAGGCGCAAGCGCGCCGGCGCGCCGCGGCCAACGACCCGGATGCCGCTGCGCTGCCCACCGAACCGGAGGTGCAGCGCGAGGCGTCGGCGCGCACCTGCTCGGCGAGCGTTCTCGGCAGCATCGAGATGCGCCGCATCATCACCGGCGGCCACATCGACCTGACCAACCTGAAGGTCGTCGGCGGCAGCGTGCGGCTGAACGACGCGCGGATCGGCACCGACCTGTTCGCCCGCCGCTCGTGGTTGCGCGGCAAGGATTTCCTGGTCGGCAAGGATCGCTGCGCCGACCCGGCTGCGCGCGACGAGGCGCATTGCTCGCTCGCGCTCGAATGCTCGGGCCTGGACCTGGACAATGCGCACATCGAAGGCGATGCGTTCCTGTCGGGAGTCGAGTTGCGCGCCGACGAGGACGGCGACGGCCGGTTCCGCGGACGCGGTCTCGTCGTCGGCGGCCTGCTCGAGTTCTTCGGCGGCTCCGCGTGCATGGCGCGCATCGAGGGCGGCATCGACCTCGCTGGCGCCAGCGCCGCGCACCTGAGCCTGCCTGGCGTCAGCGCACTGTGCGCGCCGCTAGCGGCCGGGACCGGCGCTCGCCCTGCGGCGCAGGGACACGTCGTGCTCGAGCGCTGCCGGCTCGGAAAACTGCACATCGACCACCCGATTCCCCGGCTCGACCTGACCGGCATCCAGGTAGCCAACTGGAAGCTGGGCACGCCGGGCCCGCACGGCGAGGCGAACGACGTCGACAGCAAGATCGCGATCCTGTCGCAAATGGATCCGATGGACCGATCGGTGTGGATCGGCGTCGAGTCCGAATTGCGCAACGAGGCGCGCGTGCGCGAGGCCGACCGCGTCTATCGCGAGATGAAGCATCGCGAGCCAGTCGGCGCACTGCGCGCGATCCCGAAGTTCTTCTCCCGCTGGCTGTACGGCTACGGGACGCGGGTCGCGCCGGCCGTGGCGCTTTGGCTGCTGCTGTCGCTGGCGCTGTTTGCGATGCTGCGCCAGCCCGACAACGTGAAGGTCTCCGACAACGTGCTGCTGCAGCTGGGCGGGCAGTGCCGCACGGTGCAGGAGCGCGCGGCGACGGGCGGTGGCGCGGCCATCGGCGGCGGCGCGGACGGAAGCATCGCATCGGGCCCCGCGAACGCCCCGCCCGCGAAGTGCGCGGCCTACTTCGCGGCGATCGACGGAACCGCCGCCCCTTCGATCGAAATCACCGCCGCGCAACTGGTCGCCGCCGGTGCGCAGTCGGGCTACGACCTCGGCGACGCAGCGCTGCTCAGCCTGCGCTACGCGATCCCGTTCATCGGCGCGTTCGGCGACCCCGACTGGGTGCCGGCCGAGCAGTCGCCGACGCGCATCGGCACGGCCGGCGCGGTGCCGGTCGATGTCGGGCTCGCACCGTCGATGCTCGCCGCGGTGGCGCTGCTGGTGAACTCGCTGCTGCTTTCGTTCGCGGCCGCGTTCGTCGCGAAGCGCTGGTTGAGGTGATCAGGCGACGCGATCGGCCGCGCCGTTCGCTGCCAGCTCGGGAAACTCCGCCAGCTTCTGGTACAGCGTCGCGCGCGCGATGCCGAGCCGGCGCGCCGCCTGCACGCGATTGCCGCCGGTGGCGCGCAACGCGTCGCGGATCGCCGCGCGCTCGAGCGCGGCGATGCGGTCGGGAAGCGTCCCCGCGCCTGCCGCCGAATCGGCGCCTTCGGAAAGCGCCGGCGGCGCGTCCGCCACTGCGCCCGCCACGCCGACCACGCGACCCGGCTCGGCGGTGCCGGGCGTGCTCGTCCCCGCCCCGCGCGACGACGGCGCCCCCTGCCCCGCCGCCACCGCGTCGATCTCCGGCAGCACCTCGCGAAACGCCTCCATCGTCAGCCGCATCCCGTCCCACAGCGAGCACGCGCGCTCGAGCACGTTGCGCAATTCGCGCACGTTGCCGGGCCACGGCATCATGGCCAGCGCCTCGAGCGCCTCGCGGTCGATCTCCTTCGGCAGCATCTC
>CALMSQ010000097.1:0-14246 GCA_937872345.1 uncultured Burkholderiales bacterium
CGCTTCGGCGTCGCGATCTCGATCTCGTCGCCGTCCTCGATGCCCAGCTTCGCGGCGGCCTGCGGATTGACGATCACGCCGCGGTGCCCTGCGACGTTCTCGGCCACCTCGCGGATCATCTGGACGCCGACGTTGCCGCCCCAGGCGTACTGCATGCTGCGCGAAGTGAGCAGCCAGAACGGATAGTCTTCGGCGCGCGCGCCGGCGGCGGTGACGATGCCTTCCCAGAGGCCGGGAAAATCCTTCCAGGGCGGCAGCGCCTGGTACTCGGTCATCTGCTTGTCCCACCAGCGCATGTCGTGCTCGTGCAGGCGCCGCCCGAGCTCGGCGCCGACGCGCTTGAGCCGTTCCTGGTAGGGCAGCTCGAAGCGCAGGCCGCGTTCGACCATCGTCGGGTACAGGTACCAGGCGAGCCGCGGGAATGGCTTCGTCGCGAGCCCGTTCTCCTTCCACCAGTCCAGCCCGTTGGCCTGCGCGCCGCCGGTCAGTTCCGCGCTGGCCGAGCGGCAGGCGGCATCCCAGATCTCGTCGCGCGTGTAGGCGCGGTCGGGCCGCAGTGAAAAGTCGCCGTGTCCGCTCTTCAGGGGAACGCCGCAAGCGCCTTTGTTGATCGCGGCGTTGTACTTGTCGAGGATGCCGCTGCGCCGCGCGAGCTCGGTGGCGATGTCGGTGAAGTCGCGCGCGTCGCCGCGCATCGCGACCGCCGGCTGGCGCAGCGCGAAGCCTTCGTGGTCCCAGAACTGCTCGACGTACTTGGTCGCGCCGATGCGGATCAGCTGCAGGCCTTCGAGGTCGGTGGCGTCGGGCAGCAGGATGTCGGCGAAGTGGTTTGTCTCGTCGCGGGTATAGGCGAGCGCGACGACGAACGGGAAGCGCGAGATCTTGTCGGCAACTGCCAGCGTGTCCCAGAACGAGATCGCCGGGTTCGTCCGGTAGACGAACCAGACGTCGGGGTAGGTGACCTTCGGCAGCCCCTTCGGCGTCTCGTCGAGGAACATCCACGAGAAGTGCGTCGGCCCGAGCGCCTGGCTCCACGCTCCGTTGCCGACCAGCGGCACCATCGTGCGGTAGGCGTTGCGGATGTTCGGGCGCGGCGACCAGTTCTCGCGATCGGTCGGATTGAGCGGATACGCCATGAAGCCGTCCGGGCCCGGCTTCGCGCTCTCGAGCCGCTCGGACATCGGGCGCACCAGGCGCACGGTGGTGCCGATGGTGCCCCCGGGAACCTCGAGCGCCCCGACCAGCGAGGCGAGCATCGTCCGCGCCCAGCAGCACTCGTAGCCGCCCCAGCCGTTGTTGATCGTCTTGCCGAGCGTGACCGCGACCGGCCGGTACGGCAGCTGCTGCCCCTCGATCTCGATCGTCTGGCCGACGCAGGCCTGCTCGACGTACTCGCGCGCGATTCCGCGCATCGTGTCGGCGGGGACGTCGCAGATGCCGGCCGCCCATTCGGGCGAGTAGGGCTGCATGTGAGCGACCAGCGCGTCGAAGGCGGTGCGGCCCGCCAGCACGCCGTCGGCGAGCACCTCGTCGTCGGGGCCGATCTCGATCGCGTCGACCTCGACCTGCGCGTGCAGCGCCTCGTCGAGCCCTTCGCTGTCGTGGGGACGCGCGCGGCCGGCGGTGGCGTCGAAGACCAGCGGCTTGCGGGTCGCGCGGTCGCGCAGGTAGTACCCGTTCGGGCCCACGAGGTAGGCCGACGCGGTGCGCCTGGCGAGGAACGGCAGGTCGAGCCGCTCGCGCGGCACCTCGTGCAGCAGCACGTGGATGAGCGCGTAGAGGAACGCCGCGTCGGTCTTCGGCTTGATCGGCACCCATTGTGCCGAGCAGGCGCCGGTGACCGACAGGTGCGGCTCGACCTGCACGCGCTTCATGCCGCGCACGCGCGCCTGCGAATGCCGCCAGACGCCGACGACGCCGCCCGAGGCCTCGATGTTCGAGCCGCAGGAGATCAGGTAGTTGCAGTTCGGCGTGTCGGCCGCGACGATGAACGCGCGATGCCAGAACTCGCCGTACAGGTGCTCGGAGTGGTCGCACTTGACGCCCTGGCCCGAGCCGAAGCCCATGTCGACCGGCCCCCAGGCCGCGAGGAAGGCCGGGAACGTGCCCATGTAGAACTGCGGCGTGCCGCCGCCGCCGAAGCTGGCCGCGAGCCGCGGATAGCCCGATTCGTCGGTGAGTCCCTGCTCGCGGATGCGGTTCAGGCGTTCGGCGATCGTGTCGAACGCCTCGTCCCACGAGATCGGCACGAAGCCCGGGTCCTGGTCGCGGCCCTTCTTCGGGTTGGTCCGCTTCATCGGCGTGAGAATGCGGTTCGGGTTGTAGGTCTTCTGGACCAGCCCGTAGGCCTTCACGCAGACCTTGCCGCCGCCGGGGTGGATTCTCTCGGCGCAGAAATTGGGCTCGACCTCGGTGGCCACGCCGTCGACGACCTTGACGGTGAGCAGGTCGGGGCCGGCCACGCACTGGTAGCAGTAGGTCGGGACGCGTCGCGTGCCCGCCGGGGGCGCGTCGTCGGCGCGCCCTGCGCTCGCGGCCGCGGCCGCGGCAGGGAAGTTCATGCCAGGCCCGCCTTCTTCGCCTTGGCCGCGAGCCGCGCCGCCGTGCCCTCGACGTCGACGACGAAGCGTCCGTGCCGCCCGCGGCAGATCGTGTCGACGCTGTCGCGGCCTTCGATGTCGAAAGTGACCGCGCGGCCCTTGACCTCGGCGATCGTCACCTTCAGCTCGACCGGCATGCCCAGCAGCGTCGCGGCGAGATGGTCGAGTTCGACGCGCGTGCCGACCGAATCCTCGCCGGCGTCGAGGTGCTCGAGCAGCAGCTCGCGGCAGGCGATCTCGATGTCCTGCACCAGCATCGGCGTCGCGTAGACGCGGGCGTTCTCGCCCATGAAGCCGATGGTGCGGTCGCGGTCGACGGTGAGCTTGCTGGTGCGGGTGACGCCGGGGGCGAGGGAGGCTTTCATCGGGTTCTCCGGTTTCGGTTCGGGGAAGGGAGGTGGGGGCGCGCTACAGCCCGAGGTACGCCTGCTGGACCGCGGGGTCGTCGAGCAGCTCGGTGCCGCGACCGGACAGCGCGATGCGGCCGACTTCCAGCACGTAGGCGCGATCGGCCACCGACAACGCGGCGCGGGCGTTCTGGTCGACCAGCAGGATCGTCGTGGAGGCGTCCTTCAGCGAGCGGATGGTGGCGAATATCTCGGCGACGAGGCGCGGCGCCAGCCCCATGCTCGGCTCGTCGAGCAACAGCAGCTTCGGCCGCGCCATCAGCGCGCGGCCCATCGCGAGCATCTGCTGCTGGCCACCCGACAGGGTGCCGGCCGCGTCGTTGCGCTTCGACGCCAGGATCGGAAACAGCGCGTAGACCTGCTCGAGGCCCGGGCGGATCTCGCCGGGCGGGCGCAGGTAGGCGCCGAGCATCAGGTTGTCCTCGACCGTCAGCGGGCCGAACACCTGTCGTCCTTCGGGCACCTGCACGATGCCCATGCGCACGCGCGATCGGGCGGAGGCGCGGGTCACGTCGGCGCCTTCGAAGCGCACGCTGCCGGCTGCCGCCGGCTGGACGCCCGAGAGCGCGCGCAGCAGCGTCGACTTGCCGGCGCCGTTGGCGCCGACCAGCGCGACGAGTTCGCCGCGATCGACGCGCAGGCTGACCGAATCGAGCGCGGTGATCCGGCCGTAGCGGCTCGACAGCGCGTCGACTTCAAGCATGTGCGTGCTCCGGCTCGCCGGCGGCGCCGAGATAGGCCTCGATCACCCGAGGATCGTTGCGCACCTGCTCGGCGTTGCCTTCGGCGAGCTTGCGGCCGTAGTCGAGCACGAGGATGTGGTCCGAGACGCCCATCACCAGGCGCATGTTGTGCTCGACCAGCACGACGGTCGTCCCGGCTTCGGCCAACCGACGGATGAGCGCGGCGATTTCCTGCGATTCGGTCGGGTTCAGGCCCGCCGCCGGCTCGTCGAGCAGCAGGATCTTCGGGTCGCCGGCCAGCGCGCGCGCGATCTCCAGTCGCTTGAGCGCGCCATAGGGCATCGAATCGGCGCTCGATCCGACATGGGCGGCGAGTCCGACGAAGCGCAGCAGCTCGATCGCGCGGGCGCGGCAGTCGCGCTCGGCGCGCGCCAGCTGCGGCGCGCGCAGCAGCGTGGCGACGAGGCCGCAGCGCTCGCGCAGGTGGCGCCCGGTCATCACGTTCTCGAGCGCGCTCATGTTGAAGAAGATCTGCAGGTTCTGGAACGTGCGCCCGATGCCGGCGGAAGCGAATGCGTGCGCGGGCCGGCCGGTGAGGTCTCGGCCGCCGAGGCGGATGCGGCCGGCGGTGGGGACGTAGACGCCCGTCAGCAGGTTCAGCAGCGTCGTCTTGCCGGCGCCATTGGGGCCGATGATCGAGTGGACCTTGCCCTCGCCGATCGAGAACGTGAGGTCCTGCACCGCGTGGATGCCGCCGAACTCCTTCGACAGGCCCTCGACCAGCAGCCCGCCGGGCATGGCCGCTGGCGCGTGCGCGCTCGCCGTCGGCAGGTTCACGATCGGCTCCGCCACGTTCACTTGCGCCCGCGGCGCAGCCAGCCGGCGAGCGTGGGTACTGCACCGCGCGGCAGGAAGATCATCGTGGCCATCATGATGGCACCGAGCACGACCATCTCGTACTCCTTGACCACCGTGAGCGCCTGCGGCAGCACCGTGAGCACCGCCGCGCCGACGACGGCGCCGAAGGTCGATGCCATGCCGCCGAAGACGACCATCGTCACCAGTTCGACCGAGTGCATGAAGGAAGCCTTCGCCGGCGTAATGAAGCCGCTGTAGAACGCCGTGAGCCCGCCGGCCGCCGCGGCGAAGACGGCCGACACGACGAAGACCATCAGCTTCTGCCGCGCGCTGTCGATGCCGACGACCTCCGCGGCCACCTCGGAGGTGTGCAGCGCGCGTAGCGCGCGCCCGGTAGGCGACTCGATCAGGTTCAGCGCCAGCCACACCGCGAGCAGCAGGCACGCGCCGACGATCCAGTACCAGACCTGTTCGCCCTGGATGGCCCGGCCGAGCACGGTGAGCGGCGGCACCGCCATGCCGTCGGGCCCGCCGGTGACGCGATCTTCGTTCGCGAGCACGATCGACACGATGACGCCCAGTCCGAGCGTGGCCATCGCGAGGTAGTGTCCCTTCAGGCGCAGGATCGGGCGCCCGACGACGAAGGCCATCAGGCCAACGCCGGCCGTCGCGATGGCGAGCGCCGCCAGCGGCGGCACGCCGTAGCGCGAAGCGAGCAGCGCCGATCCGTAGGCGCCGAGCCCGAAGAAGCCGGCGTGGCCGAGGCTGATCTGCCCGGCGTAGCCGATCAGCAGGTTCAGCCCGACGCAGACGATCGCGTTCAGCCCGACGAGGATCGCGACGTCGTAGAAGTAGTCGTTGGCCAGCACCAGCGGCGCGAGCGCGATCGCCAGCGCGAGCGTCGCCATGCCGCCGGTACGCGGCGAGGCCCACCACTGCGCGGCCGGCGCGTGGCGCTCAGACGCGTTCGCTCTTGACTGCACCAAGGATTCCATCGGGGCGGACGAACAGCACGGCGAGGATGATCACGAACGCGATCACGTCCTTGTACGCCGACGACACGTAGCCGGCGCCCAGGCTCTCGAGCAGGCCGAGCACGAGCCCGCCTGCGATGGCACCGGCGAAGTTGCCCAGGCCCCCGAGGATCGCCGCGGCGAATCCCTTCAGCCCGAGCATGATGCCGGTGTCGTACGAGGTGAAGGTGATCGGCGCGATCAGCACGCCGGCGATCGCGCCCAGCGCCGCCGCGAGCCCGAAGCTGGCGAACAGGACCCTGCGGACCTCGATGCCGACCAATTGTGCGGCGAACCGGTTGTACGAGGTGGCCAGCATTGCCTTGCCGGCCAGCGTGCGGTTGAAGAACCACGACAGCAGCGCCACGATGACCACCGTGACGCCGATCACCCACAGGCTCTGCGGCACGATCGTCGCGCCGAAAATCGAGATCGGGGTGTCGCCCGACAGCGGGGGCAGCGGGTGGATGCGCTTGTCCCAGACGAGTTGCGCGAGGCCACGCAGGAAGATCGACGCGCCGATGGTGATGATGATCAGGGTCACGACGTCGGCGTTGCGCGCCTGGCCGACCGCGAGCCGCTCGAGCAGCAGGCCGACGACGCCCGAGACGGCGACGGCCCCGAGGATCGCCACCGGCATCGGCGCGCCGGCGGCGACCAGCGAGACGGCGCTCATGCCGCCGATCATCACGAACTCACCCTGGGCGAAGTTGATCACCCGGCTGGCGTTGAAGATGATCGAGAAGCCGAGCGCCACCAGGGCGTAGATCGCGCCGACGGTGAGCCCGCCGGCGACGAACTGAACCCATTGTCCGCCC
The DNA here is from genome assembly GCA_937872345.1 of uncultured Burkholderiales bacterium. GTDB lineage: Bacteria > Pseudomonadota > Gammaproteobacteria > Burkholderiales > Burkholderiaceae_E > Zeimonas. Next base: position 6,380 of record CALMSQ010000097.1, read on the forward strand.
ATGGTGCGCCCCCGCCCGGCGAGCCGCCGTTGCCTCGCGCTATTTCACCAGCGTCCAGTCGCCGTTGCGGATCTCGAGCATCTGGAACGCGCTGAGGTCCAGGCCCATGTGATCGGACGGCGACATGTTGACGACGCCGCCGGTGCCGACATAGCCCTTGGTCTTCTCGATCTCGTCGCGAACCTTCGCCCGGTCGGTACCACCGGCGCGCTTGATCGCCTCCACAGCGATCATCAGGCCATCGTACGCGTGGCCGCCGAACGTGGAAACGTCGGACTTGTAACGGTCCTCGTAGTCCTTCTTGTAGCCGACCACGACGGGCTTCTGCGGATTGCTGTCGGGAAGGATGTTGCCGACCAGCAGCGCGGCGGCCGGCAGGCGGACTCCCTCGGCGGCGCCGCCGGCCAGCTTGATGAACTCCTTGGACGCGACGCCGTGCGACTGGTACAGCGGCAGGGTCATCCCGATCTGCTTGTAGTTCTTGGTGACGATCGCCGGCCCCTGGCCGAAGCCGCAGTTCATCACCGCCTGCACGCCGGCGGTGCCCTTGATCTTCGTGAGCTGCGCGGTCATGTCGGTGTCGGCCGCGCCGTAGCTCTCGTCGGCGACGATCTCGATGCCGTGCTTGGGCGCGACCTTGATGCACTCGGCGCGCAGCGACTTGTCGAAGCCGCCGGCGCCCGAGATCAGCGCGAGCTTCGTGAGCTTGCGCGCGTTCATGTCGGTGAAGATCTTCTCGCAGGCCATCCGGTCGGTGTGCGGTGTCTTGAACACCCACTTCTTGACCGGCTCGATGATGACGACGGCGCCCGCGAGCGAGATGAACGGCACCTGCGCCTGTTCGACCAGCGGGATCGCCGCCATCGTCTCGCCGGTGGTCGACCCGCCGACGATGACGTCGACCTTGTCCTGCTCGATCAGGCGCTTGGTGAACGTGCGCGCCTTCTCGGCGTCGCCGCCGCTGTCGTAGGCGAACAGCTGCAGCTTGCGGCCGAGTACGCCGCCGGCCGAATTGATGCGCTCGACGTACATCTCCAGGGTCTTCTGCTCGGGGTCGCCGAGGAACGCGGCGGGCCCCGTGACCGAGAGGAATGCACCGATTCTGATAGGCTCCTGGGCGGCGACGGTCCCGGTTCCGATCAGGGCTGCCGCGGCGAAGGTCCCGGCGAGCCGGATCGCGTTCCGGGCGCTTGCGACGAATTTCATTCGAGTCTCCTCTTCTTGTCTGCGACGACGCGGCCGCGAGGCGGCCTGCCGGTATCGCCCCGACGCGCGCGTGTCGCGCGAGGCAGGGCACTGGTGCCATCGGGCAAGCCCCGGAGCGGGATTGCCCGAAGGTGTCTGCATGGGGCGACAGCCGGGTCGAATGCAGCGGAGACGTTTACAGCGCGCCCATTAACACCTATTCTGGTACCGGAATGCGGGTATTCAATTGATCTGTATCAGACTTTCGGGGCAGCGATGACGAAGGCATCGACACGAGCGGGCGCAGGCGGCGCCCGGGCCCGGCGGCGTCCGGCGGCCGCTCGCGCGCCCGCGGGCAAGCCCGGCGATCGGGTCGTCATCCGTGCCGCGAGGCGCGGGGACCTCGACCAGGTCATCGCGATCGACGCGACGGTGACCGGCGTCGAGAAGCGCCCCTACTGGCTGTCGGTGTTCCGCCGCTACGGCGACGGCGCACGCCCCGAGCGCCACTTCCTGGTGGCCGAGGCCGACGGCCGCGTCGCCGGATTCATCATCGGCGAAGTGCGCGACTGGGAATTCGGCGCGCCGCCCTGCGGCTGGGTGTTCGCGATCGACGTCGCGCCCGAGTTCCGGCTGGCGGGTATCGCCACGCGGATGCTCGACGCGCTGCGCGCCGGGTTCAGGCGACTCGGCGTGCGAAAGCTGCGCACGATCCTCGCCCGCGACAACACGCTGATCCTGTCGTTCTTTCGCAGCCAGGGCATGATGACCGGGCCGTTCATACCGCTGGAGATGGACCTCGATGCCTGACTGCGAGCGTATGCGATGAGGCTGCAGAAGAACACTTCGCTCGCGCTGTACAGCGTGCTCGAGTTCGCGATCGATCCGGGGCGCCACATCCCGGCGGCCGAGATCGCGGGCAAGTACGGTGTCTCGCCGCACCACCTCGCGAAGGTGCTCTCGGAACTCGCGCGCACCGGAATCGTCGAGTCGGTGCGCGGCGTGGGCGGCGGCTATCGCTTCGCGGGCAACGCGCGACGGATCACGCTGATGGACGTCATTCGCCTGTTCGAGGACCTCGCCCCGCCGCCGGGCGAGCGCCGCGAGCCGAGCGAGTCGACGCCGGTGGGCATGGCGCTCGGGGCGGTGCTCTCCGAGATCGACGAGATCGCCAAGGCGACGCTCAGTTCGATCACGCTCGCGACGATGCTGCGCCTGATCGAGCGCCAGCAGGGCAGGCCGATCGGGCCGGCGGCGCCGCTGAACGCAGAGGAGGCGCCTGCCGAGCCGGCCGCTCCCCGGCGTCGCGGCCGCAAGGCCGCCGGGGCTGCGCCCTAGGGCGTCGCCCTAGACGGCGACCGGCGCCGCGATGTGCGGGTGCGACTGGTAGCCGACGAAGCGGAAGTCCTCGTACTCGTACCGGTCGATCGACGCAGGCTTGCGTGCGAACTCGAGGCGTGGCAGCGGCAGGGGCTCGCGCTGCAGCTGCAGCCGTGCCTGTTCGAGATGGTTGCTGTACAGATGGACGTCGCCGCCGGTCCAGACGAACTCGCCCGGCTCGAGGTCGCACTGGTGCGCGAGCATCGCGAGCAGCAGCGCGTAGCTGGCGATGTTGAACGGCACGCCGAGGAAGACGTCGCACGAACGCTGGTAGAGCTGCAGGTGCAGCCGGCCGCCGATCACGGCAGTCTGGAACAGGCAGTGGCAGGGCGCGAGCTTCATCGCGGGCAGGTCGCCGACGTTCCAGGCGCTGACGATCTGCCGCCGCGACCACGGGTCTTCCCGGATCTGGCGCACGAGCTGCGCGATCTGGTCGACGTGGCGGCCGTCGGCGGTCGTCCAGTCGCGCCATTGCTTGCCGTAAACCGGGCCGAGATCGCCGTTGGCGTCGGCCCACTCGTCCCAGATGCTGACGCGATTCTCGTGCAGGTAACGGACGTTGGTGTCGCCCTTCAGGAACCACAGCAGCTCGTAGACGATCGAGCGGACGTGCAGCTTCTTGGTCGTGACCAGCGGAAAGCCGTCGGCGAGGTCGAATCGCATCTGGTGGCCGAACACGGCGCGGGTGCCGGTGCCGGTCCGGTCGGGGCGATCGACGCCCTCGCGGAGGATCCGGTCGAGGAGATCGAGGTATTGCCTCATCGCGCGATGCGGGTAGCGGTGCGTTCGACCGAAGGTGGGTTCATCGCGAAACAGGCCCGGGCTGGTCGGCGGTCGCTGCGGGCTGCTGCGCCGGCGCGCCGGGCTGCTCGAGCGCAGGGGCGCCGGTCGCTTCGGGCTGCGCGGGGGCCGGCGTCGTCGCGGGCGGCCCGGGACTGCGTCCGTTGATCGGGCCCGGCGCGGGCTGCGGCGGCGGCGCGGCGACCGTCGGGGGCGGCACGGGTGCCGCGGTGGGCACGGGCGGCGCGACGGCGGCCGGGCTCGCGTCGGAGCGCGCCGGGCCGCTCGAGAGCGTGGCGACCGACGGGCGCTGCGGCGCGGCCAGCTCGACGCGCGCACCGTTGCGCTCGATGATCGCAGCGTCGGAGCGCACTTCGACCAGCTTCGCATCGGCGCCCACTGCGTCGCCGACCATGTAGGCCTTCGGCGGCTTGCCGTCGACCACGAGGACCGCGCTGCCGCGGACCTCGCTCGCCGCGACGCCGAGCACCTGGATGTTGGAGGCCACGGCTACCTGGGCGGCGCCGCGGCTGCCGACCGGCATGCCGAACAGCCGGCCTGCCGCGACGAGGTCGGGTGCGTCGCGCTGGTCGGCCAGCGAGCCGGCCGGCGCGATCGGAACCGCCGGGGAGAGCAGCTGCAGCGCCCAATAGGCGATCGTCGCGCACAGCAGCGCGAACATCGCGAGCGAGGCCGCCAGCGGCGTCCATCGGCGCGAGGCGACCGTTCGTTTGAAGCGCATCTCGGTGGGTGGGGGAGGGTGCTGAAATCCACTGGTATCATAGCCCGAGTCGTCAAGGCACTTTTCCGGAGTATCGATGCACCGTCCGTCGGCCGATCGAAGGCCGCAAGCGCGCCAGCGCGGCTTCACGCTGATCGAGATCATGGTCGTGATCGTGATCCTCGGGGTCCTGGCCGCCATCGCAGTGCCGCGCATCATGAGCAAGCCGGACGAGGCGCGGGTCAAGGCCGCGCAGACCGAGATTGCGCAGATCCTCCAGGCGCTCGATCTCTACCGGCTCGACAACCAGCGCTACCCGACCACCGACCAGGGACTGGCCGCGCTCGCGCAGCGTCCGACGGTCGAGCCGCTGCCGCCGAACTGGAAGGCCTACCTGAAGCAGGCCCCGGTCGATCCCTGGGGCAAGCCCTACCAGTACCTGAACCCGGGTGTGCGCGGCGAGATCGACGTGTTCAGCCTGGGCGCCGATGGGCAACCCGGCGGCGAGGGCGTTGCCGCAGACATCGGCAACTGGTCGCTGAACCGGTAGCCGGCGCCCCACACGGCGTCCCACGAAGACGCGGAAGGCCATGCAGCGCGTGAACCGGCCGGTCTTCGATGCCCGGCCGCGCGAGACAGGCTTCACGCTGCTCGAACTGCTCGTCGCGATGGTGATCGCCGGCGTGCTGATCGGCATCGTGTCGCTGTCGATCGGCGGCTTCGACCGCAGCCTGCGCTTCGAGGCCGAGCGGCTGTCGCAACTGCTGGTGCTCGCGCGCGAGGAAGCGCAGGTGCGCGGCGCGCCGATCCGTTTCGAGGCCGACGACGAGCGCTATGGATTCTTCGTCTGGCGCGAGCGTCGCTGGCAACCGGTGCTCGACGATCGCGACTTGCGCGAGCGAAACTGGGAACAGCCGACGCGGCTGCGCGTCGAGCGTGCCGACGGCCGCCGCGAGATCGAGTTCGGCCGCGACCAGATCGACGCGCCATTCGTGCTGCACCTGAGTCGGGGCGACACGAGCGCGGCGATCGTCGCCAACGGCCTCGGCGCCTTCGAGGTGCGCTGATGCGGGCGCGGCGCCTTCCAGTGCGGGCCGCGCGCCCGAGGGCCGGGTGCCATGGCGCCCGGCACGCGCGCGGGTTCACGCTGATCGAGGTGCTGATCGCGATGACGATCGCCGCGGTCGCGCTGATGGCTGCGATCCGCGCGACGGCGTCGCTGGCGGTGAGCAGTGCCGACCTGCGCAGCCGTACGCTGGCGCAATGGAGCGCCGAGAACCGGCTGGCGCAGATCCGCATCGCGCACGAATGGCCCAACGCGGGCAGGCGACAGTACGACTGCAGCCAGGCGAACGTGGTCATGGTGTGCCGGGAGGACGTGATCCAGACGCCCAACCCGCTGTTTCGCCGGGTCGAGGTGAGCGTCTTCAACGAGGACGGCACCTTCCGCCTGGCCCGGCTGGTCGGGTTCTCGACGAGGCTGCCGTGATCCGTCGCCGCTCGGCCCGCGGCTTCACGCTGCTCGAACTGCTGGTGGCCGTCGCCTTGCTGTCGGTGCTGGCGGTGCTCACGTGGCGCGGAATGGATTCGGTGCTGCGCGGGCGCGACCGGATCGTCTCGACGTCCGACGACCTGCGTTCGCTCACGGTCGCGATGACGCAGATGGAGGAAGACCTGCGCCGCTCGTGGCCGATCCGCCTGCTCGGGCTGGCCGAGCCCTCGATCTCGTTCTCGATGGCCGGCGAGCGCGAGCCGCCGTCGCTCGGGCTGCTTCGCGAGACGCGCGGGTCGGACGCGGTCCAGGTCCAGCGCGTGATCTATCGGCTGCGCGACGGGGTCTTCGAGCGCGGTTTCAGCCTCTGGGCGGCGCCGTCCCCCGACGGCGCGCAGAAGGTGCCGGCCACGCCGTTCACCTGGCAGCCGATCATGCGCGACGTGCAGGCGATGGAGTTTCGCGGCTGGCTCGACGGCCGCGGCTGGCTGCCGGCGGCGGCACTCGCTCCGTTGCTGGTGGCCGCACAACTCCCCGCGGCCGCGGCCCCGCAGCCCGCGGGGGTGCGTCCCGTGGTGCCGCAGCTCACCGGCGTCGAACTGACGCTGGTGCGCCGCGGCGAGCGCATCGTGCGCGTTTTCGCGGTGGCGGACTGAGCGTGCGCACGCGCACCGCGGCCGGCCGCCCGCGAACCGCCCAGGCGGGCGTGGCGATCATCAGCGTGCTGCTGGTGATCACGCTGGCGACCCTGATCGTGAGCAGCCTGTTCTGGCGCGAGCACGTCACCGTGCGATCGGTCGAGAACCGGCTCGCGCTCGCGCAGATGCGCTGGATCGAGACGGCGGTGCTCGACTGGGCGTCGGTCGTGTTGCGGGTCGACCGGGCCAGCACCGGTGCCGTCGACCACCTGAACGAACTCTGGGCGACGCCGGTGGCCGAGACCGTGCTCGACGAGACGGTGACCGGCGGCGCGCGGCTGACGGACACCGGCGCCAAGGCGCGGATGGCGGGACAGATGTTCGACGCGCAGGCGCGGATGAACCTGAACAACCTGGTGATCGACGGGCTGCCGTCGGCCGTGCATCGCGAGGCCTTCGAGCGGCTGCTGGCGATCGTCGGCCGCCCGGAGAACCTGGCCGGCCTGTTGCAGGCGCGGCTGCAACAGGCGTACCCCCCGCTGGTGCAGGGCAGGCGCGCGCCGGCGTCGGCGCTGCCGCTGCTCAAGCTGGCCGACCTGCGCACCGTGCCCGGTTTCGACGAGGCGACGATCACCGCGCTCGAGCCGTTCGTCATCTTCCTGCCCAAGCGGGTTCGCAGCGGCGCCGCCGAGTTCGTCACCGAGAACACGAAGGTCAACATCAACACCGCGCCGCCCGAGGTGCTGGCCGCCGAGGTGGTCGACATCGACCTGCAGGCCGCGCGACGCTTCGTCGAAGGCGTGCGCGCGCGGACGTTCTTCGCGAGCCTGGACGTCGCCCGGTCGCGCTTCGACGGCGCGCCGGTGCTGCCGGCCAACCTGCTGTCCGTCGGCTCGGACTTCTTTCTCGTGAGGGGGATGGTACGCTTCGGGCGGGTCGAATCGCAGAGCGAAGCGCTCCTGTACCGCGGCGCCAGCCGCGTGGAACTCATATGGCAGCACAGGTACTGAGAAAGGGCCAGGCGATCGTCTGGGTGCCACCGCGCGCGATCGGCGAGCGGGCGTTCGCGACCGAGCCGGTGCTGCTCGCGATGTTGCCGGTGGCGGTGTCCGACAAGGTCGGTGGCGCGGCGAACCCGGGTGGACTGCCGGTGACCGTGTTCGGCAGCGCGAGCACGGCCCGCTACGTGCGCGTGAGCCTCGACGCGTTGCCGGTGCTGAAGACCGCCACGTTGATCTTCGACGCGCGCGACGTCAACCTGCTGCAGGTCACTGTCCCCGCGCTCTCGGGGGCGCGACTTCAGCAGGCGCTGCCCAACATCGTCGAGGAAATGCTGCTGCAGGACCCGCAGACCTGCGCCTATGCGGTCGGTCCGCGGGTGGGCGGCGAGGGACGCCGGCTGGTCGCGGCGATCGACCGCGGCTGGCTCGAGTTCGTGGTCGGCGCGTTCGAGCGCCGTGGCATCGCGGTCCAGGGTGCGTGGCCTGCGCAACTGGCGCTGCCGGTGGGCGCCGATCGGACGGCGCTCGCCTGCCTGAACGACGGCCTGGCGTTGCGCACCGGCCTGCTCGACGGCATCGGCTGGGGGGCCTCGCCCGACGCCGACTTTCGCGCCGAGGCGATCGTGGCGATGCTGGCGAGCGGCGGAGCGCCGACGGCGCCGTTCGCGCC
>CALMSQ010000098.1:0-14282 GCA_937872345.1 uncultured Burkholderiales bacterium
GATGCACGCGCGGGGTCAGGTGAAAGCGGATCTCGGTGTCCAGGCTGAGCGTCGGATGCCAGCGGGTCGCGCCCTGCGAGTCGCGGAAGACCTCGGCGAACGCGGGGGCGCCGTGGATCGTCCAGTGCGCCGCACGCGGGGAGCGGCGCACCGCGTCGACCCAGAGCGGGATGCCGCCCTCCTCGCCGACGTGGATGGCCTGCCCGTTGCCGATCAGCGCGACCGGAACATGGCGGAAACAGTGAGGCCCTTGAAATCCCGCGGTCGCGCCGAGCCCGCCCGAACCGTTCGGCCAGATCGTCGGGCTTCCGTGTTTTCGACGAAATCCCCAGAAACGACTTACGCAGCCGACGAGTCGTTTTCCTGCGCGCAATCGCGCAAGGACTGTTCGATACCCTGCTCGTCGAGCCCTTGCCCGATGAACACCAGCACGGTCCGCCGGGGCTCGAACGGCCGCCACATCGTCCCGCCGTTGATCTGAATGAGACCCTGAACCCCTTGTACGATCAGGCGAGAACGCTGCTGGCGCGCGTGCACAATGCCCTTGCATCGCCAAAGGCGCGCGCCGTAGCGCGCCACGAGTCCATCGAGCGCCTCGTTCAGTCGGTCGAGATCGAGCGGGGCGTCGGTCGTGAAGACCGAAGCGGTTACATCTCGCGTGTGCCGACCAAGCCCGACGGCACGAAGGCGACCGTCCGCCCGCTTCAGCAAGCCGACGCCCTGCAACGCGCGCCGCAGTTCCTCAGGCGGCACGTAGTCGTTCGAGAAGCCGCGCGCGTCGAAGACGTGGCCGAGCAATGTCTCGATGGGCACGCGATGCAGGTCACAAGTGGCGACCGGCGCTCGCGGGTTCAGCGCGGCGAGGTCATTCGCCAGCGTGTCGAGATCGTCTTGTGCGACCAGATCCGCCTTGCTGACGAGTATCCGGTCCGCGTAACCGACTTGGCTGACGAACTCCACCCGTTCGGCCTGCTGCCTTGCATGACGCGCATCGACGATCGCCACGACGCCGTCGAGGTGGAACCACGCCTCGATGGCCGTCTCGGCCAGGAAGGTCTGGATCACGGGGCCGGGGTCGGCCAGTCCGGTCGTCTCGATCAACACGCGATCGAACGCGATGCTGCGCTCGCGCGCCCGCTCGACCAGTTCCTGCAGCGCCTTGGCCAGGTCGCCGCGGACGCTGCAGCACAGGCAGCCGTTCGCAAGCTGGATGATGGTCTCGTCACCGGTAACGGAGAGAAACTCCGCGTCGACGCCGACCTCGCCGTACTCGTTCTCGATCACCGCGATGCGTGCGCCATGCGGCTCGCGCAGGATCCGGTTGACCAGCGTGGATTTGCCGCTGCCCAGAAAGCCGGTGACGATCGTGACCGGCGTCGTCAGGCGAACGGCCATCGCGCGCGCCGGTCAGTCGAGCCGCAGCAAGAGTGCGGCGCCGGTGTCGCCGGCGGCGCAGCCGGTGAATACGCCGACACCGCCGCCTGCCGCCTTCAAGGCCTGAATCAGTTCGGCAATGCCGCGCAGCCCGGTCGGTCCCTGCGGATGACCGTAGATCAGGCTGCTGCCATACGGGTTCATGCGTTCGAGCGGGAAACCAGTCTGCCGGGAGAACCAGAGGTCGTTGACCGCGAACGGATTGTGCGTCACGACACAGCGGACATCGGCGACACCGACGCCCGCGTCCGCCATCGCCACCTGCGCAGCGGTCGTGGCCGCCTTCGGCATGTGCGCCTTCTCGGCGCGAGCGAAGCCCGCCGACAGGATGCGCACAGCGGCGCCAGACGTTCCAGCCATGGACTGCGCCCGGTCGACAGTGGCCACGACCGCGCCGGCGCAGCCGTCGGCCGGATGGGTCTGCGTGCCAAAGGTCACGACGCCGCCGTCACTGACCGGCCGCAGCGCGGCCAACCCTTCGGCCGAGTAAGGATGCACGCCCTCGTCGGCATCGACGCGCAATGGCTTGCCCTTGCCGCGCAGGATCTCGACAGGCTGGAAGTATCGGCGCTGCACGGCACGATCGTCCCGAAGCGCCTGCTCGTACTGCCCCCAGCGCAGCAGGGTCAACTCGTCGAGTTCCGCTCGGCTCATGCCGCCTTCGTGCGCGACATTCTCGGCAGTGGCGACCATCGACCGACCGGTGTTGGGATCGGCCGCGAAACTGTCGAGCACCCAATGCTCGGTCGTCGGGCCTCCGCCCATGCCCTGGCTTCTCGGATAGACCAGCAGCGGCCCGTTGCTCGTCCGGTCTGCCGCAACGACCAGTTGCGCGCCGCGCCGGGCTTGCTCGACCTGCATGGCCGCCGACACGACGCAGGCCACGGACGTCGCACAGGCCTGGGCGATATGCGGACCGGTCAATCCCGCCAGGCCAAGGCGCTAAGCGAGCCACGGCGCCAGGTAGAAGCTCTTCCGCTGCGGCACCGTAAGGCCTACCACGAGTCCGTCGAGGTCTGCGGTGTCCAGGCCACGCCGGGCGAGCGCTGCACCGGTGACGGCAGCCGCCAGCTCGGGAGCCGGCACATCGGCCAGTGAGCCCTGCCAGCGCACGAAGGGCGATGACCAGCAATGCCCCGAAGGAATGGCCGCGCGTTCGAATTTCAACTCATCCCCCGACTAGCCTCGAGGCGTCGTGACGCCGTCGCGTACTGCGAGCAGCGAGTTCTTGTAGGCACTCCTCGGCAACCCTCCAGGCCCGAGCACGTTGACGCGCACCCGCACCTGCATCTGGCTGCGGACCTCCGCTTCGATAGCGCGACCCAGACCGGCGTATTGGTCGACCGGCAGACCGGGCGAGGCCTCGACGTCGAGCGCGATCGGATCGTCGAACCGGACTTGGTCCCGGGATTCCTTCCAGACTCGAAGCATCGGCTCGACCCGGCCGGAAAACGTCGACGCAATCAGGTCGCGCAGCGCGGTCGGAAACACGTTCATGCCCTTGTAGATGAGCATGTCGTCGGTGCGCCCGATGCACCGAATGCGGGGCGACGTGCGTCCGCAAGCGCAGTCGACGCCGACCACGAGCGCGTGATCGCGGGAACGGTAGCGCACCATCGGCGTGGCCTCTCGGTCGAAGGCGGTGTAAACGATCTCGCCGACGGCCCCCTCGCTCCAGGGAATCACGTCGCCAGTGGCCGGGTCGATCAATTCGATCGCGACGTGCTTCTGTGCGTTGAAATGCATGCCGTCGTGCTCGTCGCACTCCGCCCACATGCCAGGGATGACGTCCCCCAGGCCCATCACCTCGCGCAAATGGGTGATGGCCAATCCGCGCCCGATGCGCTCGCGGATCTCCGGCTGGTCCAGACCCGGCTCGCCGCCGCAAAGCACCTTGTCCAGCTTCGATGCCAACCCGGTCTCTCGACCGGCGGCGTCCCAGTGTTCGGCGAGATAGAGGCCGAACGAGGTCGTGGCGAGCAGCGCCGTGCATCGCAGGCGCCGCATTTCGCGCAGGATGCGGTCGGTCGGAAAGCCGCCCAGCCATGCCAGCGTGGCGCCGATGCGCCGGAAGCCGTCCGCATACGGCAGTCCGCCTGCGACCATCGGCAGGCCCACCAGATGCGCGACGACATCGTTCGGGCGCACGCCCGCCGTGTACCAGGTATTGGCGATCACGTCGGCGAAGACCTCGCAGTCCTGGCGCGTCAGCCCGTAGTACAAGGTCCTGCCGGTGGTTCCGCTGGAGCTCAAGGTCTGCACGATGTCGACCAGCGGCGCGCCCTGGTTCAGGCCGAGCGGCGCTTCGTCGCTCGCAGCGTCCTGCGCGGCGCGCACCTGGTCCTTGGTCGTGAAAGGCAGCGCTGCCAGGTCTCTCAGCGCGCCGATGTGGATGTCGGAGGGCAGCCCGGCATGCAGCGCTCGGTACATCTCGGAGCGGACACGTATGCCGGCCAGCGACTTCTCGATCAGCCCGGCCTGCCAGCGCTCGACCTCGGACCAGGGCAGGGTTTCGAGTTCCGGGTTCCAGTAAAGCGGCACGTCACGCCTCATGTCATCGCCCCGTCGCGCGCCGGATCTCGGCCAGCAGCGCGGCGACGTCCACTTGGGCCGGCACCTCCGCAACCGTGGTCACGAGCCTTTCGCTGGCGGTTTCGCCCGGAAGGGCCGGCCACTTCGCGGGATCCGACGACCAGGCCCGTCCGTGCGGGCGGGGCATCGGCCCGGCGTGCTGGTCGAGCGTCGGGCACGCCACGGCCTGCGCTGGCCAGGCGGGCGCCGACGCGGTGTCCATCACGAGAACGGGCGGCACGCGGTGGAAGCGTGCGACGTTGCCCGCCGTGCCCAGCGCGCCCTTCCAGAAGTCGAACTGCCCCTCCGTGGGAAGGGCTGTCTCGTGCCACTGCAGCAGGTGCACGCCCGCCTCGCAGAAGAGCCGCGCCAGGGCGGCCAGACCACGGCCGACCCGGTCGAAAGCCGATTCGTCGTCCTCGGTCGCACCGGCTCGACGCAGAGCCTCCACCAGGCTGGCCGGGCCCTGCAGCGCCGCGCCCACGACGGGCTCGCTCGCATCAGCCTGCCACTGCCGCACCGCCTCCAGAGAGGCGGCGATGCGCTCGTGCCTGGCGAGCTGTCCGTCGATGCCCTCGCCCACCGACGCGCCGATCGCCTGCGCCTCGGCGTCGCCCGGTGCGCAGCAGAACACCACGTCGGTCTTCAGCATCCGGCGCAACTCGCCGACGTTCTTGCGAATCCGCGTGGCGTCGCGCGCCATCTCCTGCGGATCGATCGCCTCGATCTGCGCCGAGACGCCGAACAGCACAGGTGCGAACAGCGGCACATGCGGACGGCCGGCGGCCCGCGACAAGTCCTGCATCCGCTTGCGCCACATCGCCGGGCGTCCCTTCAGGCGCGCAGCAGCGGCGCGACTTCCTTCGCGTCCGGCCAGCTTCCGTAGTAGGCGAGGATCTCGTCGCGCGGCTTCTGCGACAGCCACCCGGCCTCGAAGTCGTCGTAGCGACGACCGCGCGCCTTGCGGGCCGCGAGTTCGCTGCTACGCAGCCGGGCAGTCTCGTCCGGGTCGACGCGGCGCTGGGTCTCGTCCCACGCCACCTTGTACACGTGGCGCGCCGCCTGCGGCGAGAGCACGCCCTTGAGCAGGTCGTGCTCGACCGATGCGGCGTCGCGGTCGAGCGGGTCGCCGTAGCCGGTTCCCCCGCAGCTGAACGCGAAGGTCGCGACGTCGCCGTTGTTGTACGGGCGGACCGAGCGGCCCTGGAACTCCACCTCGTACTGTCCGTCGATCGGGCGCTTGGTCAGCAGTTCCTGCACGTCGAGATCCAGCACCTTGCTGCCTTCGGCCATCAGCTGCTTGACATTGGCATTGCGGATTCCGATGCCGGGCACCGTGCAAGGCGCGTAGCCGCCGAACAGCGGCTGCGGCGTCTGAAGCTTGGTGTTGTCCGCAATGGCCATCATGTAGACCGCGGGCACGTGGTGCGCCACCCACATCTGCACGGTGCCGACACCGCCCCGGTACTTGCCGTGGCCGCAGGAGTCCTTCCAGTGGTTCGACAACGGCACGAGAAGCGGGAACTCGTTCTCCACCTGTTCGGTGTTCGGCGCGCGGCCGAACACACACCACGGAAAGCCGAACGCGTCCATGCCGTCCTCGGTCGGCCGCGCCCCCTGACCCTCGGTGTTGATGGAGTAAGCCAGCATGTCGGCGAACGGCGCCCCCCACTGGTTCAGGCCGGCCAGCACCAGAGCGTTGCCACCGTTGCCCATCGAGGCACCGCTCTGCTTCCACAGGCCGGTCGAGAACATCGCCTTCGCGCAGGCGTTGTGCACCGCGCTCATCACACCGGTTGAGATCATCACCGAGCACGAGGTCGCGGCGCGGGGGTCCGGCGACAGGCACGTCCGCGTGCCGAACTTGAAGTCGATCGACGCAAAGGTACCGTTGCTGATCGGCAAAGAATGGAACAGGTACTCGTAGATGTAGTTCGAGAAGTGGGCGATCGCCGCCTGCGGATGCGCGTTGTACGGCGACGGAGTCTCCGGTCCGGTCTCCGAGAGGTCGACCAGCATGCGGTCGCCCTTCTTCTCGATCGTCATCGAGCAGCTCTTGACCAACCCCTGCTTCAGTCCCACGGCATCGCTGAAGGTCACGCAGCGGTACTTGCCGTCCGGCCACTGCTCGATCAGCGCCCGGGCGCCCGTCTCGGCCTCCTGCAGCATCCTGCGGAACAGCCCACGCAGGTAGTCCGGGCCCTCCCGGTCGCACAGCTCGATCAGCCGCGTGCGCACGCGGTCCGCGGTGGTGCAGCGGGCCTTGAGGTCCACCGCGATCATCGAGGGCGCGCGGATGCCGAATGCGACGAACATCGACACCACGTCCTCGTCCAGCTTGAAGTTGCGGCCGATTCGCATCGGCGGTACGTTCATCCCCTCCTCGAAGCGCGACGTGGCCGACACCGGCATGCCGCCCGGCTCGATCGCGCCGGTCTCGGTGGTGTGCACCAGCGCCGCGGTCCAGGCGACCAGCTTGCCTTCGTAGAACACCGGCATGCAGACCATCTGGTCGGGGTTGTGGACGCCGCCGTAGACGGCGTCGTTGGCAAACCAGAGGTCGCCGTCCCTCAGCTCGTCTCCGTACGTGGCGAGGATGTACTTGATGATCAGCGGCGGGATCACCGCGTGGAGATAGGTGCCGCAGCTGCCGTTCACCAGGTCGCCTTCGGCGGTCATGATCGCCACCAGCGAGTCGCCGGCCACGCCCATCGCGCAGCGGCACGACCGCACGAACACGTCCATGCCTTCGTCGAGGATGTCGTTGGTGCGCTGGAAGCCGATCTCGAAGGTCGCCGCGTCGATCTGCGCAGCGAGGTCCAGTTCCTCCTGCGACGCCGCGGAGGGTTTCAGCCAGGTCAGCTTCTGTTCCAGGGTGGGGATGCCCATCGTCTCGTCTCCTTGTTGCGGTTCGTCACGCGGCCACGGCCACGCGGGAAGCGACGCGCTTGCGCGGCGGCGGCGGGTTGATCGCCTCGAGGATGCCGAGCCCGTGCTTCTCGATCGCGAACTTCTGCCCAGGCGGCACGACGATGGTCGTCAACTCGGCCTCGACCACCGCGGGACCCGTCACGACGTTGCCCGGCTGCAGCTGCTCGAACTGGAAGATCGGCGTTGCTGCCCAAGACCGGGTTTCTGGCCAGTAGGCCTTGCGCTCACCGACCAGCGCGCCGCTCGGGTCCTCACCCTGCAGCGGGAACTCGGGCACGTCGGGCTTCCACGTGGGCACGGTGACGCGCAACACGAAGTTGTCGAGGAACACGCCGCCCGGCCGGTTGACCACCAGCGGCGAGAACGCCTCGCTGAACTCGCGCTCGAAGGCGTCGTAGATCGCCTGCGCGTCGTCGGGCCCTTCGATTCGAAGCCGCGGCGACGAAGCGCGCTTGAGGTTGACCTGGCCGCCATAGAGCATGTCGAGCTCGAGCGAATACTTCGCGTCGGCGACGTTCAGGCCTTCACTCTCGAGGTCCGCGTCGGCACGAGCCACCAGGGCGTCGACCGTGGCATTGAATTGCGCTGCATCGACCACGAGCCGCTCGCTGAGCGGCTCCATGAAGACCATGCGTCGGCTCTGCTCGTACATGTGCACGATGTCCATGATCGAGCTGCCCATCGCGCAGAAGACCGGCGCGGCAGGGAACATGACCGCCTTGGGCACGTCGCCGCGCAGCCCGCTCATGTGCGTCGGCCCGGCGCCGCCGAAGGCGAACAGGACGAAATCCTCGGGGTGGTAGCCGCGCATGTGCACCTCGCGCTTGATCGCGCCGGCCATGTTCTCGTCGACCACCCGTCGGATCAGCGCCGCAGCCTCGATCGTTTCGATGCCCAGGGGCTGCGCCACCTTCTCGCGAATCGCCTTCTCGGCCTTCGCGCGGTTCAGCGGCATGCGCCCGCCGTAGTACCCGTCGGGGTTGATGTACCCGAGTACCACGTCGGCGTCGGTGACCGTGGGTTCGGTGCCACCGAGGTCGTAACACGCCGGGCCAGGCATCGAGCCGGCGCTGCGCGGACCGACGGTCAGGCGCCCCTGCGAAGCGCTGGCGATCGACCCGCCGCCGGCGCCGACCGAGATGGTCTGCATCATCGTGACGTTGACCATCCACTTGTCGATCACCGGCCGGAACGTGTAGTTGCGCACGTTGCTCTCGACCACCAGCGCGACGTCGAAGCTGGTGCCGCCCACGTCGCCGGCGATGACATTCTTGAACCCGAGCTTGTTCGCGAAATAGGCCGAGCCCATCAGGCCGGCGACGGGGCCGCCGTTGAACGTGCGGCTGGCCGGCGTCTTGAAGATGTCCGCCGAGCCGCCCGAGTTGTGGATCATCAGGAAGGCGCCGCGGTAACCCTTGTCGCGCAGCTTGTCCCAAGTGGCGCCGATGTCGTTCTGCATCGAACGCTGCAGGTAGGCATCGAGCACCGCCGTCATCGTGCGCTCGTACTCTCCGATCTTGCTCACTACGCTCGAGGAGAGCACGATCGGCAGGAAGCCGATGTGGTACTCCTTGTATTCCTCCCGGATGATCTCGCGCACGCGCTTCTCGTGCACCGGGTTCATGAAGCTCCACAGCAGCGATACCACGATCGCACGCGCGCCTCGGTCCATCAGAAGCCGCAGCTTGGCGCGCACGTCGTCCTCGTCGAGCGGCCGAACGACCTGCCCGGCCGAGTCGACGCGCTCCCGGACACCGAGGATCAGGTTGCGGTCGATCAGCGGGTGCGGTTTGTTCTGCGCCGCAATGTTGCGGCGCTCGGAAACCCTCTGGCCGTCGGTCCACTGGGCGCCGCGGCCGATCAGGATCGCGTCCTCGTGGCCCTCGGTCGTCAGCAGGCCGATCCTGGGGCCCTGCCGCTGCAGCAGGCGGTTGAGCGCGACGGTCGTGCTGTAGCGGATGATCTGAATCCGCGGCAGCAGTTCCTCCAGCGACAGACCGACCTTCTCGCCGCCCGCCTCGATCGCGTTGACGAACCCGATCGACAGATCGTGCGGCGTCGTCGGGCACTTGGCGATGACGCGTTCCCCGTCGAGCGTCAGCACCAGGTCGGTGAAGGTGCCGCCAACGTCGATATCGATGGAATCGATCGCGTCCTTCGTCGTCAGCGTGCTCATTGCGCCACCTCCGTTTCGCGCGCCGGCTTCACCAGCTTGCCGTCGCGGATCACCAGTTCCCCGTTGGCGAGCCGGGCCTTCAGGCTGTCGATGTCGACCTCGATGTCGTGCGTGATCGGGTGGCCGGGCGGCAGATACTCGGTTTCGATCTGCCGCGCGCAGCCCGGGCAGTAGAACTCGAGAATCCGGATCCAGTCCTTGTCTGGGGCGAAGGTGTACTCGCCATCAATCACAGGGTCGTGGATCTCCTCGGGCATGCGCTCGGCCACGAGGCATCCGCGCTTGTAGTTCTCGCGGGCGCCCGTCAACCGGGTGCCGCAATCGTGGCAGTACCAGTGCTCGTCATTCAGGTCCAGGTCCAGGTATTCCGTGAAGCGGATGCGTTCGTGCATGACGTTGTCTCCTGTTCTGTCTTGGCCGGTCAGGCGCGGGTCAGTTGCGCATTGCCGTACTCGTCCACCAGCAAGCACCAGCCTGCCGGCACCGGGCAGGTGAGCGTCGCGCCATTGATCACCGCCGGCCCGTCGACCATGTCGCCGACGTTCATCGATTCCCAGCGATACACCTTCACGGACTGCCGCGCGCCGGCTATGAAGCGGGCTTCACGCTGCTCCGGTGCGCCGGGCGCCACTCGGCGGGTCCGCTTGCCGACGCCGTAGGCGCCGACCACGAACCTGGTCGAGAGACGAAGCGCGAGCATCGGCTTGTCAACCTGTCCGGCCCGATCGACCGCCTCGGCGAGCGCGCCGAGCACCGCCGGGCTGTCGGTGGCGTGGCTCTCGACGCGAACGGTGGTTACGTCGGATTCGGTGGCGCCGAAGTCCGCCTCCCACGTGAACTTCGCCTGTGCGGGGTCGAAGCCCTCGCCGCGCAGGTCGCGCTCGGCTTGCGTGCGCATGGCAGTGACCGCAGGCGTCAGCGCGGCCACCGCGTGCCCGTCCCACTTCATCTCGACCCCGCGCTCGTAGCCGTGCACGACGTCCGAGATCGCCGAGCCGAAGGCGCTGAACACCGGCCCGAGGTCGAACGCGAGCGCCGACGGCATGCCGAGCTTGTCAGCCACGAGAGCGGCGAACATCGGGCCATTGCCGCCGAAGGCGAACAGCGGCGTGTCCGCCGCCCGTGCGCCGCCCTCCTTCAGGATGTTGGCGATCAGTTCGCCCATCATCGCCACCGCTTCGTCGCGGATCGATAGCGCGGCCACGTCCACCGAGACGCCGAGCGGCTTGGCGACGTTCTTCTCGATCGCGGCGCGCGCGAGATCGACCTTCAATGCGCGCCGGCCGCCGAGAAAGTTGGCCGGATCCAGGTAGCCCAGCACCAGCAACGCATCGGTCAGCGTCGACTCGTCGCCGCCGAGGCCGTAGCACGCCGGTCCGGGCGCCGCGCCCATGCTCTCCGGCCCGAGCGTCACCGATCCATTCTCGACGCGCGCGATCGACCCGCCGCCAACGACGGCCGAGCGCAGCATCGCGAACGAGGTCTGTACTGGCACCTCCATCAGCTCCCCGCCGCGCTGGAACACCGGCGCTCCGTCGCGAACGATCGACGCCTTGGTCGTCGTGCCGCCGACGTCGAAGCAGACAGCATTGCGGAAGCCGTACAACCCGGCCATGTAGGCACCGCCGAAAGTGCCGAACACCGGCCCCGACTCGATCGTGTCGACCGCCTTGGTCTTGCCGATGCGCGCGACCCCACCACTGGTGTGCCCGATCAGCAGCGCCCCGCTCCAGCCGTGCTCGTCGCGCAGCAGGTCCTCCGCCTTGAACAACGAGTTGGCCAGCTGAGTGTGCGTGTAGGCGTTCATCACCGAGTAGTGCACCCGCGTCTGGTCGTGGCGCAACGGCGCCATTTCGCTACCGAGCAGTACCGGCACGGCGCCGATGATGTGATCGGGATACTGGTCTTCGATCGCGGCCTTGATCGCCCGTTCGGCGCTGTTGTCCGGAAAGGCGTTCTCGAGGCATACGCAGATCCTGCGCACACCGGCCTCGAGCAGCTGCTTGACGCCGCCGAGCACGTCGGCCGGGCTCGGGTTCTTCGGCAGGCCGATCACCGCGCCGTCGACGACCAGTTCGCCCAGCACCGGCGAGCGCCCCTTTCCATAGAGCGACTCCTCCTGCCCTCTGGATACCAGCAGGCCCACCTTGGAGCCGCGTCGCTCGCCCAGGACATTCGTGGTGATCGTAGACGACCAGCGGATCAGGCCGACCTTGCGAAGGAACGCTTCTACGCTGGGATATTCGAGCGCCCGTGCCGCTTCCTGAAGGCAGGCCAGGAACGACACGGTGTAGTCGTGGGGCGTGGTGTC
Organism: uncultured Burkholderiales bacterium; assembly: GCA_937872345.1. GTDB lineage: Bacteria > Pseudomonadota > Gammaproteobacteria > Burkholderiales > Burkholderiaceae_E > Zeimonas. Next base: position 11,424 of record CALMSQ010000098.1, read on the forward strand.
GACTTTGAACGCATGGCGTGATGCCCCATCGGATACCAGTGCATCGGTCATCGTGCCACCAGTGTCGATGTCCATTGTGAACATGCTTGTCTCCTGTTAGTCTCGGCCGGTGCTGAATGCCATGGGCACCCTGCCCGAGCCCGGATCTTCGGCGCCCGCGTAGCGGCCGTCATCGGGAGCGGTTCCCTACGCGCTAAAGCAATTCCGTAGTGCAGCGCAGCAGCGGGAATTCCCGAGGCCCTGGCGACCACCGCTGGCGGCACAGGCTGCTCTAATACGCCGTGGTGAAACAAGCGACTGCCATGAACGCGGGCCGTTCCCGGGCCCGCCGAGTCCTCGACGCCGTCGGGCGCCCGGGCACGGAATTCCCCTGGCAGCTGGTGCTCGAGAACACCATCGTCGGCGTGAGCTATATGCAGGACCGTCGGTTCCTGTGGGCCAACGCACGCATGGCGGAGATCTTCGGCTACCAGGCCGGCGAGCTCGACGGCGAACCGGTGCGGCGACTGTACGCGACGCAGGAGGACTACGAGGACGTCGGTCGCCTGATGAGCGCAGCGACCCATGACGGCTTCGTCACCCACGAGCGCGCGATGGCATGCAAGGACGGATCGCTGATCTGGTGCCGCATCTCCGGCCGCCTGCTGCAGCGCGGCGACATTCACTCACCTTCGGTCTGGGTCGTCCAGGATCTCAGCGACAAGAAGCGCGCCGAAGACGCGCTGCGGCGGATGAACCAGCGGCTCGAGCAGACCGTCGAGCGGCGCACCACGAACCTGCGTCGCAGCAACGAGGCGCTGCACGCACAGGTCGAGCACGGCCGCGCGCTGCAGGCCGCTGTAGCCGCAAGCCGCGAGAAGTACCGGACCCTGTTCCGCCACATGCCGCTGGGCGTGCTCGTGGTCGACGCGGCCGGCGGCATCTCCGAGATCAACCGCACGCTGCAGAGCTACCTGGGCGCGACGACGCGCGTCCGGATGGACGAACTGCTGCACGACGAGTCCCGCACACTGACGTCCGACGGCCGCACCGTTTCGCTCGCCGCGCTCGTGCGCGAGCACGCCGCAGCCGCCGGTCCGCGCCGCGTCGAGCGATTCGAATTCCGCTGGGTCAGGCCGGGAGGCCGCCCTCGCGAGATCGCCGCCATCGGCGCGCCCCTGGTCGCCTCGGGGCAAGGCGCCGTGTTTACCTTCGCCGACGTCACCGAGCAGCATCGGAGGCGCGAGCAGGAGCACGAGCAGCAGGCGGCGCTCGCGCATGCATCACGCCTGTCCTTGATGGGGCAGATGGCTTCCGCGCTGGCGCACGAGCTCGGCCAGCCGCTCAACGCATCGCTCAGCTACGTCACCGGCCTGCGGCACCGACTGGAGGTCGAACTGGCGAACCGGCCCGAGCTGCTCGCTGCGCTCGACAAGGCCACCGACCACCTGGAACAGGCGGGCCAGATCATCCGCAACGTGCGCGGGTTCGTGTCGCGGCAGCAGCCGGACTTCGAGGTCGTCGAACTGCCGGCGCTGCTCGAGCAGACACTGGCGCTGCTGGACTTCCCGGTGCGGGCGTCCGGCGTCCGGATCGACGTGCACGCCGACGCGGCCGACGGGGTGCCGCTCGCGGTGCGCGTCAACCGCGTCGAGATGCAGCAGGTCATGGTCAACCTGCTCGTCAATGCCATCGAGGCGATGCAGCAGACGCCGGCGCCGCAGCGCCGGATCGTCGTGCGCATCCATCGGGAGCCGCGAGGCATGGTCGGCGTCGAGGTCAGCGACAGCGGTCCGGGCGTCTCGCCGGAACTGGTTTCGACGATCTTCGAGCCGTACGTCACGACCAAGCGCACGGGACTGGGGATGGGACTGATGATCAGCCGCACGATCGTGGAGTCGCACGGGGGCGCGTTGCGGCACGTCCGCCAGCGAGGGGGCGGCGCCACTTTCCGCTTCAGCCTTCCCGCATGGAGCGCTTCGTGAGCGCACCCGCGAACATCCCGGTGCAGGTCTTCCTGGTCGACGACGAGGTGGGTGTCACCGACGCCCTGAGCTGGCTGCTCGAGTCGGTGAAGATTCCATCGCGCGCCTTCCACTCGGCGTCGGCGTTCCTCTCGGCACTCGACCGCTTCGACGGACCGGCCTGCGCGGTGCTGGACCTGCGCATGCCCGAAATGAGCGGACTCGAGCTTCAGCACCGACTGGCCGAAGCGGGCCACGACCTGCCCCTGATCTTCCTGACCGCGCACGGCGACGTACCTGCCGCGGTAAATGCGATGCAGGCCGGAGCAGTGGACTTCGTGCAGAAACCGTTCAACCCGAACGCTTTTCTGGCAAGCGTACGCCGCGCGATCCAGCAAGCCCGCGAACGCTTCGAAGCACGCACGGCTGACCGGGAATTGCAGCGCCGGATCGCGCAATTGTCGGCGCGCGAAGTCGAGGTCTTTCGCGGCCTGCTCGACGGACGCACGAGCAAGGAGATCGCCAGGAGCCTGGAGATCAGCCCGAAGACCGTCGACGTGCATCGGGCGAACGTGATGCGCAAGATGGGCGCGGCCACCAGCGCAGAGCTCGTGCGGATGGTGGGGCGGGCGCCCGGGGTGTCATCGGCGGCGCGGCGGTGAATCCGCGGTCGCCGACCCCAGCGACCAGTCCAGCGCCCAAGCCAGCCTTCGGCACCCGGTCGTGCACCTTAAACAGCGCCCTCGCTGCTCCGAAGCTCCCGCACCCCCGCCGCCAGCAGCCGCTCGTACGTCGCGTCCATCCTCGCGTCGGGCGGCACGAACACCACCGTCCCGTCGCGCCCGCGCGTCAGCAGCACGCGATAGACGTTCTTGCGCACCGTCAGCGGATCCTTCAGTCGCGGACGGTTCGTGCC
>CALMSQ010000099.1:0-5440 GCA_937872345.1 uncultured Burkholderiales bacterium
GACAGGGCGACGACGAGTGCGCCGATCAGCGGCAGTTTCTTCAACATCATGGGCTCCGTTGAGGTCGTGAAGCGGGGGAGTTGCTCAGCGTGCCGAGGCCGGCGCCGACGCAGGACGGGGTTCGGGCGGCCGCACGTTGGCCGGCCGGCCTCCGGCGGGCGATACCTTCGAGATCAGCTCTCGGGCCAGCGCGAGCTTCTCGCGCGCTGCGCGGTTGGTCGCATCGGCCTTCGTGGCGCGCTCGTAGGCGCGCTCGGCCAATCGCAGGTGGATGTCGCCGAGGTTCTCGTGCGCCAGCGCGTACGAGGGCAGCGCGCGCACCGCGTCGTCGAGCGCCGCGCGCGCGCGGTCGAGCTCGCCGCGCGCCGCGTACAGCACGGCGAGGTTGTTGTGCGGCTCGGGCAGCTCGGGGAACTCCTGCGTGAGCGCCTCGAAGGCGGCGATCGCCTCGTCGATGCGGCCCATGTCGGTGAGCACGACGCCGCGCTGGAAGCGAAGCTGCGCGTCGCCCGGCGATGCCTTCAGGCCGGCGTCGATCGCCGCCAGCGCCTCGTCGTTGCGGTGCTCGGCGAAGAGCTTGCGCGCGGATTCGAGCGCGGCTGTCGCCGCGCGGGGATCGCTCGCGGGCACGGCAGCCGGGGCGGCGGCAGGCGCGGGCGCGGCTGCGGGGGCAGCGACAGCGGGGGCAGCGACAGCGGGGGCAGCGACAGCGGGGGCAGCGACAGCCGGCCCCGTGGCGGGTTCGGTCGCAGGGGCTGCGGAAGTCGGGGTGGCGCCGTCCTGCGCCACGGCCGCCGGCGCACCGGCGGCGACGGCCACGGCGAACAGCAGGGTCGACGCTGCTATACTCGATCGCATCCGCGCATTCTAGCCAATCGCGCCTTGCCGGCCGCCGGGCGCCCCGCGCCGAACGGGCGCGGCACGCGCCGGGCCGTCCGGCTCCGATCCATGCTCCGACTCTACAACTCGCTCACGCGCAGCAAGGAAGAATTCGTCCCGCTCGAGCCGGGCAAGGTGCGCATGTACGTCTGCGGCATGACGGTCTACGACTGGTGCCACGTGGGCCACGCGCGTGTACTGGTGGTGTTCGACATGGTGCAGCGCTGGCTGCGCGCGTCGGGCTACCGCGTCACCTACGTGCGCAACATCACCGACATCGACGACAAGATCATCCGCCGCGCGGTCGAGAACGGCGAGACCATCGCGCAGCTCACCCGTCGCTTCATCCAGGCGATGCACGAGGATGCCGACGCGCTCGGCGTCGAGCGCCCCGACCACGAGCCGCAGGCCACGCAGTACGTGCCGCAGATGCTCGGGCTCATCGACCTGCTCGAGAAGAACGGGCTCGCGTACCGCGCCGCCGACGGCGACGTCAACTACGCGGTGCGCAAGTTCCCCGGCTACGGCCGGCTGTCGGGCAAGTCGCTCGACGACCTGCGCGCCGGCGAGCGCGTCGCGGTCGACGACGCCAAGCAGGACCCGCTCGACTTCGTGCTCTGGAAGTCGGCCAAGGCCGACGAGCCGGACGAGGCGAAGTGGGAATCGCGCTACGGGTTCGGCCGTCCCGGCTGGCACATCGAGTGTTCGGCGATGGCCACCAGCCTGCTGGGCAAGACGATCGACATCCACGGCGGCGGCGCCGACCTTCAGTTCCCGCACCACGAGAACGAGATCGCGCAGAGCGAAGGCGCGTTGAACACGCGCTTCGTTCGCTACTGGATGCACAACGGTTTCGTGCGCGTCGACGACGAGAAGATGTCGAAGTCGCTCGGCAACTTCTTCACGATCCGTGAAGTGCTCAGGAAGTTCGACCCCGAGGTGGTGCGGCTGTTCATCCTGCGCGCGCACTACCGCAGCCCGCTGAACTACTCCGATGCGCACCTCGAAGATGCGCGCCAGGCGCTGCTGCGGCTCTATGGCGCACTCTCCGACGCGGGCGCGGCGGGCCCGGACGACGCGTCCCCGATCGACTGGTCCGACCCGCTGGCGGCGCGCTTTCGCGACGCGATGGACGACGACTTCAACACGCCGGTCGCGCTGTCGGTGCTGTTCGACCTCGCCAGCGAGCTGAACCGCGCGCGTGCGGCCGCGGCGGCCGGGCAGGGCGGGCCCGTGCAGGCCGCGCAGGTGTCGGCGATCGAGGCGCGGCTGCGCCGGCTGGCCGCGCTGCTCGGACTGCTCGGGCGGGCGCCGTCGGAGGTCAAGCGCAGCGGGCTGCACGGCAGCGACGCCGCGCGGGCCGCGGCCGGCGCCCTCGACGACGCGGCGATCGAAGCGATGATCGCCGCGCGCGCCGCAGCCAAGAAGGCGCGCGACTTCCCCACCGCCGACCGCATCCGTGGCGAGCTCACCGCGCAGGGCATCGTGCTCGAGGACACGCCGGCCGGCACGGTCTGGCGGCGCTCGTGAACCGCGCCGTCTCGCGCCGCCTGCGGGGTCTCGTTCGTCTCCCATGAAACCGTTCTGGGTCCATTCCGGCCTGGCGCTGCTCGACGCCGACGCCCACGGCGGGCTGCAGGTCACCGACGCGTTCCTGCGCGCCTACCTCGAGCGGCCCGAGCTCGCGCCGATCGACGAGTCGTGCGCGGCCGAGCGCGCGCTGCACGCGGCGCTGCTGGCCGACCCGCGGCGCGCGGTCGCCACCGGCGACGGCGGCGACGGCGGCGACGGCGAGCTCGCGTCGCTGGCCGACCCGGATGCGCGCGAGAACTGGCGGCTGTTCCTGCGCTTTCGCGACCGGCTGCTGGCGGCGCCGAACCTGCAGGCTGCCTACGTCGCGATCTTCGCCGACGCGCAGCACGCCGGGCGCATCGACGTGCCGCCGCTCTTCGTCGAGCAGCTGGCGCAGATCATCGTCCACCACATGCTGGCCGACAGCGAAGACGGGCTGCTGCTGCGCGTGGCCGAGCTGTGGTTCCGCGAGCAGCGCGTGTCGCTGCTGGAGAACCGGGTCGTGCTCGCCGACCTCGAGACGGTCGAGGCGCGCGCTGCGGACCCGGGCTTCGGCAACCTGGGCCGCCTGCTCGCGCAGGCCAACGTCAGGACGAAGGCCGCAGGCGACGTCGACCTCGAAGTGATCGACCGACCGAACGCCGCGAGCTATTTCGGCCGCGACGAGCGCCACGACTTCGCGGTCGAGATCACTCACGGGCGCACCGCCTCGGCGATGTTCTGCGACCTGGTCCGCCGGTGGATCGGGCACCTGCTCGGCGTGCCGGTGCGCGTGACGACGCTCGCCTCGATCGAGGACGCGCGCTGGCGCTGGCACGTCGGGCTCGACGCGCAGGCGTCGGTGCTGCTCGACAAGCTGTACCGCGAGGAGGGCCTGACGCCCGAGGAGCACCGGCGCGTCCTTCTGCTGATGCGGCTGGACTTCGAGCGGCTCGAGGACCAGGACCCGGCCGTGGCCGGCAAGCCGGTCTACCTCGCGCTGGCCGCCGACGAGGCCGGCGTGCTGAGGATGAAGCCGCAGAACCTGCTGTTCAACCTGCCGTTGCGGGGGCACTGATGAAGCCCGACTACTGGGACGACGCCTGCCGGGCGCTGGCGCGGCGCGACCGGACGATGGGCCGGATCATCCGCGCCTGTGGCCCGGTGCACCTGGTGTCGCGCGGCGACGCGTTCCAGACGCTGGCACGCTCGATCGTCGGCCAGCAGATCTCGGTGAAGGCCGCCCAGTCGGTCTGGGAGCGCTTCGCTGCGAAGGCCGGCCAGGTCGCGCCGGAGCGGGTCGTGCGGATGCGCGCCACCTCGCTGCGCGCCTGCGGGCTGTCCGGCCGCAAGGCCGAATACCTGAAGGATCTCGCCGCCCGGTTCGTCTCCGGCGAGGTCGATCCGGCGCACTGGCCGGGGGCCGAGGACGAGGCGATCATCGAGGAGCTCTGTTGCGTGCGCGGCATAGGGCGCTGGACAGCGGAGATGTTCCTGATATTCAATCTGCTGCGCCCCGACGTTTATCCGGTCGACGACATCGGCCTGCTGCGGGGCATCGGAACCAATTATCGGGACGGACAGAAGGTCTCGCGAGACGAGGCCCGCGCGATCGGGGAGGCCTGGCGGCCGTGGCGAACCGTCGCCACCTGGTACCTGTGGCGCAGCCTCGATCCGTTGCCGGTGGAGTACTGATGAAAACGACATTTCTCGACTTCGAGCAGTCGGTTGCCGACCTCGAACAGAAGATCGAGGCGCTGCGCTTCGCGCAGGAAGACTCGGCGGTCGACATCGCCGAGGAGGTAGAGCGGCTGCAGAAGAAGAGCCAGTCGCTGCTGAAGGACACCTACGCGAAGCTCAGCCCGTGGCAGGTCGCGATGGTGGCGCGCCATCCGCAGCGGCCGTACACGCTCGACTACGTGCAGGCGATCTTCACCGACTTCCACGAGCTGCACGGCGACCGCGAGTACGCCGACGACCCCGCGATCGTCGGCGGCCCGGCCCGCTTCAACGGCCAGCCGGTGATGGTGATCGGCCACCAGAAAGGCCGCGACACGAAGGAGCGCGGCTACCGCAACTTCGGCATGCCGCGCCCCGAGGGTTACCGCAAGGCGCTGCGGTTGATGAAGCTCGCCGAGAAGTTCGAGATCCCGGTGGTGACCTTCGTCGACACCCCCGGCGCGTTTCCCGGCATCGGCGCCGAGGAGCGCAACCAGTCCGAGGCGATCGGCCGCAACCTCTACGAGATGGCCGCGCTGCGCGTGCCGATCGTCACCACGGTGATCGGCGAGGGCGGCTCGGGCGGCGCGCTGGCGATCGCGGTCGGCGACGTCACGCTGATGCTGCAGTACGCGATCTACTCGGTGATCTCGCCCGAGGGCTGCGCGGCGATCCTCTGGAAGAGCGCCGCGCAGGCGCCCGAGGCCGCCGAGACGCTGGGCATCACCGCGCACCGGCTCAAGGCGCTCGGCCTGATCGACCGGATCATCAGCGAGCCGGTCGGCGGCGCGCACCGCGACCCCGCGCAGATGGCGAACCTGCTCAAGCGTGCGCTCTCCGATGCGCTGCGGCAGTTCCAGGGCGTGAGCCCCAAGGAGCTGATCAAGCAGCGCCACGAGCGCATCATGAACTATGGCAAGTTCAAGGAGATCGGGCAGGCCTGAGGCCCCGGTCGACGCCGCGGTTGCCGAGGCGCTGCGCCGGCTTCCCGATCGCTCGACCCTGCTCGTCGCGTTCAGCGGCGGGCGCGACTCCACCGTCCTGCTCGACGCGCTGGTGCGGCTGCACGGGGCCGGGCAGCTCGTCGCCTGGCACGTCCATCACGGGCTGCAGCCCCAGGCCGACCAGTGGCTCGCCTGGTGCGAGCGCGCGGCGGCGCGCCTCGGTTTGCGCTTCGGCCACACGCGGCTGGGCCCGGGGCCGGGCGCCGGCGCGAACCTCGAGGCCTGGGCGCGCGACGCGCGCTACGAGGCGCTGTGGCGGGCCGTCGCCGCGTGCGGCGCGGCTGCGC
>CALMSQ010000100.1:0-5601 GCA_937872345.1 uncultured Burkholderiales bacterium
GGGCGCTGGCACGCCACGCTGACGCGCGCCGGCGTTGACCTGGCCGAGTACACAACCGAGTGCGAGCCGGGCATTGCGCGTCCCGCGCGCTACTGGTAAGGGCTGGCGGGCATGGCACGCAAGAGCACCATCAGCCGCCTGCCGGCCGAGGTCAAGGCCTACATCGAGGCCATGCTGGCGACCGGCGCGCAGACGCTGGACGAGCTGATCTCAGATCTGCAGCAGCGCTACCCGGCCGAGGCCAGCGCGGGCACGCTGCCCAGCCGCAGCGCGGTGCACCGCTACGGACAGAAGCTGGACCGCCGCCTCGCGGCGATCCGCGCCAGCACGGAGGCGGCCAAGCTCATCCGCGAGCAGGCCGGCGACGATCAGGACGCGCGCAGCGAGGCGCTCACCGCGCTGGTGCAGACCGAGCTCTTCGAGGCCATCCTGCAGCTGCAGGAGGCCGACGACCCAGAGACCGAGCCGGGCGACCGGGTCGCCATGCTCAGCACCGCCGCCAAGCACATCGCGACGCTCACGCGCTCGAGCGTGAACCTGAAGAAGTTCCAGGCCGAGGCCGAGGAACGCGCCCGGCGCGCGCTCATCGAGGAGCAACGCGCGGCGCTCGAGGCGATGCCGGTCAAGGGCGGCGTCACCGAGCAGACCAAGGCGGCGATCCGCCAGGCGCTGGGGATCGGGTGATGGGCAAGCCGCGCGGGCGCGCCAAGGTGCTCCCCGCCGACCGGGAGGCAGTCTTCCTGCCGTACCAGTCGGCATGGATCCGGGACACCTCGCGGCTGAAGCTGATGGAGAAGTCGCGCCAGATCGGCATCTCCTGGGCGACGGCCTACGCGGGCGTCGAGCGCGCCGCCGCGCAGGGTGCGCGACACGACGAGTGGGTGAGTAGCCGCGACGACCTGCAGGCGCGCCTCTTCCTCGAAGACTGCCGGTTCTGGGCCGGCGTGATGAACCTGGCCGCCCAGGACCTGGGCGAGCAGGTGATCGACTCGAAGGACAAGCTCACCGCGTACGTGCTGCAGTTCGCCAGCGGCCGGCGCATCCACAGCATGTCGAGCAACCCGGATGCGCAGGCCGGCAAGCGCGGCAGCCGCATCCTGGACGAGTTCGCGCTGCACGCCGATCCGCGCAAGCTCTGGGCCATCGCCTACCCCGGCATTACCTGGGGCGGGATCATGGAGGTGATCTCCACGCACCGGGGATCGCTCAACTTCTTCAACACCCTGGTGCGCGAGGCCCGCGAAAAGGGCAACCCCAAGCGCGTGAGCCTGCACCGTGTGACCCTGCAGGACGCGCTCGAGCAAGGGTTCCTCTTCAAGCTGCAGCAGTCGCTGCCCCCCGACGCTGAGCAGCAGGGCATGGACGAGGCCGACTACTTCGACTTCGTCCGGCGCGGCGCCGCCGACGAAGAGTCGTTCGACCAGGAGTACATGTGCATCCCGGCCGACGACGACGCCAAGTTCCTGGAGTATGGGCTGATCACCGCCTGCGAGTACGGCGGCGGCATCGACTGGCAGCGCGAGCTCGACGGTCCGTTCACCGGCCAGCTCTACGCGGGCGTGGATATCGGGCGCAAGCGCGACCTCACCGTGCTGTGGCTCATCGAGCGGCTGGGCGACGTGTTCTATACCCGGCGCGTCGAGGTGATGGAGCGCATGAGAAAGAGCGAGCAGGAGAGAATCCTGTGGCCGTGGTTCGAGCGTTGCGCGCGCATCTGCATCGACGCCACGGGCCTGGGCACCGGGTGGGCCGACGACGCGCAGGATCGCTTCGGCAGCCATCGCGTGGAGGCGGTGACCTTCACCGCCCCGGTGAAGGAGGCGCTGGCCTATCCGCTTCGGAGCGCGATGGAGGAGCGCCTGGTCCGCCTGCCCGACGATCCGATGATCCGCGCGGACCTGCGCAAGGTGCAGAAGGTCACCACCGCGGCCGGCAACATCCGGTTCCAGGCCGAAGCCACGCCCGATGGCCACGCCGACCGGTTCTGGGCGCTGGCACTCGCGCTGCATGCGGCTTCCTCGCCCGCGGCGCCGATCGACTACATCGAGGTGCCCCGGCACGCCCGCGGTTACGACCGCCTGGCCGCCAACGGGTGGTCCGACGCCGCCGACGGCACGTACGGGGACTTCGTCATCCCGGAGCCGCGGGCATGGTGACCCGGACGAATTCTGAAATCGGGCCTCTGGGGCGTTTTTTCGGGGCGGGTGACCCCGGAGTACCTCCGCGCCGCCAGACCCCTTTTATGAACGTTCATAAACGCCTTCCTGGGCATTCCTGCGGCGGGGGCCGCCGTCCGATCCGAGGCTTCAGACCATGAATACCCCGAAAATCCTCGGTCCGGACGGCCGGCCGATCCGCCTGGACGGGCTCGCCGAGCCGCAGACCTCGCGCCTGGCGCACCTGCAGCGCGAATTGCAGCAGCACCCCACCCGTGGGCTCACGCCCTCGCGGCTGGCCTCGATCCTCGACGCCGCCGAACAGGGCGACCTGGTCGGCCAGGCCGAGCTCTTCGAGGACATGGAGGAGAAGGACGCCCACATCGCCAGCGAGATGGGCAAGCGCCGGCGCGCGCTGATCGCCGAGTGGGAGCTGGTGCCGCCGGACAACCCCAGCGCCGCTGAAAAGCGCGCCACCGCGCAGCTGGCCGAGCTGCTCGAGGAGATCGAGGATTTCGAAGGCGTCGTGTTCGATCTGACGGATGCCATCGGCAAGGGGTTCGCCTGCCAAGAGATCGAGTGGCGCCGCCTCGGGCGCACCTGGCTGCCGGCGACGATCACGCATCGGCCGCAGGCCTGGTTCCAGCTCGCCCGCGGCTATCGGCAGGAACTGCGCCTGCGCAGCAACGCGATGGTCGACGGGGTGCCCGGCGAGCCGCTCGCGCCGTTCGGGTGGCTCACGCACGTCCACAAGGCCAAGTCGGGTTACCTGGAGCGCACGGCTCTGTTTCGCCAGCTGGTCTGGACGTACCTGTTCAAGGCGTACTCGGTGGGCGACCTGGCCGAGTTCCTCGAGATCTACGGGATTCCGGTGCGGCTGGGCAAGTACCCGCCCTCGGCCTCCGAGAAGGAGAAGGCGACGCTGCTGCGCGCGCTGGCCGGCATCGGCCACAACGCGGCGGGCATCGTGCCCGATGGCATGCTGCTGGAGTTCCACGATGCGGCGACCGGCGACCCGGCGGCATTCGAGCTGATGATCGACTGGTGCGAGAAGAACCAGAGCAAGGTGATCCTCGGCGGCACGCTCACCAGCGGCGCCGACGGCAAGTCGAGCACCAACGCGCTGGGCAACGTCCACAACGAGGTCCGCAAGGACCTGCGCGACTCGGATCTGCGCCAGGCCAACGCCACGCTCACGCGCGACCTGGTCTATCCGATCGCGGCCCTGAACGGCCTGGCGCCCGAGGGCATCCGCCGTTGCCCGGTGATGCGGCTGCACGTCGACGAGCCGGAGGACCTGAAGACCTACGCCGAGGCGCTACCCCGGCTGGTGGCGATCGGCGTACGTCCGCCGGTGCAGTGGGTGCACGAGCGCCTGGGCATCCCGCAAGCCGAGGCCGACGAGCCGGTGCTCGAACCGGCGGGCGCGGCGATGCCCGGCACCGCGTTCCTGACGAGCCTCACCGCGCGGCCGCCCGCCACCGGCGCGCGCCGACCGCTCGATGCGCCCGATGCGATGCAGGCGCGGCTCGCGCAGCAGATGCAGCCGGCACTCGACGGCTGGGTCGAGCAGATCCGCGCGCTGGTCGAGCGTGCGACCTCGCTCGAGGAGATCCGTGACGGGCTCGAAGCGCTGCTGCCCGGCATGACGCTCGAGCAGTATGCGCAGGCGATGGCCGAGGCGCTCGCGGCCGCGGCGCTCGCGGGTCGCTACGACGTGCTGCAGGAGGCGGCCGGTGGCAATCGGTGAGGCGGCCGCGGCGGCCTACGGGTCGCTGCCGTTTCGCGAGCAAAGCGAGTTCTTCCGACGCAAGCTCGGGCTGCCCACCGATGGGTGGACGGACATCTACGGCCGCGAGCACGACTGGGCGTTCGTCGTGGCCGGCGCGAATCGCGACGCGATCGTGGCCGACTTCCGCGTCGCGGTGCAGCGCGCGATCGACGAGGGCACGACGCTCGAGCAGTTCCGCAAGGTCTTCGACCGGATCGTAGCCACCCACGGCTGGGACTACCGTGGGGGGCGCAACTGGCGTTCTCGCGTCATCTACGAGACGAACCTGAATTCGAGCTACATGGCCGGGCGCTACGAGCAACTGCAGGCCCAGAAGCGCCTGCGCCCGTACTGGCGCTACGAGCACAGCGACCTGGTGCAGGAGGCGCGCGAAGAGCACCTCGCCTGGGACAACCTGGTGCTCGAGGCCGACGACCCGTGGTGGGAGACGCATTTCCCGCCGAACGGCTGGGGCTGCCAGTGCCGCGTCTTCTCAATGTCGCAGGCGGACTTGAAGCGCCTGGGCAAGAGTGGGCCCGATGCGGCGCCGCCCATCGAGTACGAGGAGCGCACCATCGGCCAGCGCAGCGTCAACGGGCCGCGCACCGTGCGCGTGCCCGCGGGGATCGACCCCGGGTTCGAGCACATCCCGGGTCGCTCGCGCCTGTCCGGCGCGATCCCGCCGGAGCGCCCGACGCCGCCGATCGCCGGCAGTGCGGGCGGACACGGCGTGCCGAATCGCCGACCGACCGATCCGCTGCCGGCGCCGCGCGCCTTCCCGGCCGATCGGCTGCTGCCCGACGACTGGCTCCCCGAGGCGTACGCGCGGGCGTTCCTGGCGCAGTTCGGCGCCACGCTGGACGAGCCGATGGTGGTGCGCGATGCGATCGGCGAGCGCATCGTCGTGGGGCGCGAGCTGTTCACCAACGCCGACGGCAGCTGGAAGGCCGCCAAGCGCGAGCGCGGGCCGTTCATGGAACTGCTCGCGCAGGCGCTCCTCGATCCCGACGAGATCTGGGTGCGCCTGGAATGGAATTACACCCAGCGCAAAGCGGTTGTACGGCGCCGCTATGTCGCGCGGTTCCTCGTCGAAGGACAGTCGACGCCCGCGCTGGCGGTGTTCGAGCTGGGCGCGGATGGCTGGTCCGGTGTGACGACGTTTCCGGGCGTCACGCAGACCGAAGACGAATGGCGCGTGGGCGCGCGCTTGTACCGGCGGCAATGAGAAAGGCCCGCACACTGCCCCGCGCGAGCCATCCCGGACGTAGGGTCGGTGGCCGTGGCAGCGGCTGTCTCGTCCGATGGAGCGCCCATTGTAGGGGCCGCTGGCTGGGAATGAAAGGTCCGCACACTGCCCTGTGCGGGCCATCCCGGGGGTAGGGTCGGCTGCCGTGGCAGCGGCATCTCACCCGATGGAAAACCGATTGTAGGAGCGAGCGATGGCTGGTGCAAGCATTCGGGTCGAGATCAGTTCCGAGGCCACGCGCGCGAAGCTCGGGCGCGTCCAGGCGCTGCTGGCCAACCCCGGCGAGCTGCTCGCCTCGATCGGCGAGATCGTCCTGCAGTCCACCGCGGCGCGCTTCGATGCGATGGCCGGGCCCGACGGCAAGCCGTGGACGGCGCTGTCGCCGCGCTATCTCGCGCGCAAGAAGAAGAACCCCGACAAGATCCTCC
>CALMSQ010000101.1:0-5604 GCA_937872345.1 uncultured Burkholderiales bacterium
CCTCGATATGGTCAAGGCCCAGAAGTTCACCACGCACGAGACGAAGTACGCCGCGAAATACAACGGCACGTTGAACGACTCGAAGGATGAAGACAAGGGCTGGACTTGTGAGTTCGCCATCGCATGGTCGGACGTGAAGCGCGGCACAAACACGAACCGGCTCCCGCCCCGGGACGGCGACCAGGTGCGTCTGGGCCTCTTCCGTGTGAACTTCAAGTCGCATGGCATCCCCGACGAATACGCCGCGTGGAACCCCACGGGCAGTTGGTTCCACGTCCCCGCGACGTTCGGGCGCGTGGTGCTGGTGAAGTAACGCTTAACCGGGCGACGGCCGAACCTTCTCCGACCGGCGCGGCCGGGCAAGCTCGTCTACGATCGGCGCATGGCAGACGTGGCGATCGATCCGGATGCGAGGGCGGCGGCGCTGCGTTACCTGTCGCTCGGCTGGTCGGTGGCGCCGATGCAGCCGCGCGGCAAGCGGCCGCTGGTGCGCTGGACGCCGTACCAGGGCCGGCGTGCGACGGTCGACGAGATCGAGCAGTGGTTCAGGCGCTGGCCCGACGCCAATGTCGGCATCGTCACCGGCGCCCTCTCGGGGCTGCTGGTGCTCGACGTCGACGCCGGGCACGGCGGCGACGCGAGCCTGGCCGCGCTCGAACGCGAATTCGCACCGCTCGAGCCGACGCTCGAGTGCCTGACCGGCGGAGGCGGGCGCCACCTGTACTTCCGGCACTTCGGCGAGCCCGTCCCGAACAAGGCGGGCTTTCGCGAAGGGCTCGACCTGCGCGGTGACGGCGGCGTGGTCGTCGCACCGCCGTCGATCCACCCGAACGGCCGGCCGTATCGCTGGCGCGAGGGGCGAGGCCCCGAAGCGCTCGGCGCGGCGCCGATGCCGCAGTGGTTGCGGCAGGTCTTGTCCGTGCCGGCCTCGCACACCGGGCATCCGCTGGCACATTGGCGCCGGCTGGTCGGCGAGGGCGTCGCCGAGGGCGCGCGCAACGCCACGATCGCGTCGCTGGCCGGGCACCTGTTGTGGCACGAGGTCGACCCTCAGGTGGCGCTCGAGCTGCTGCTCAGCTGGAACCGGCAGCGCTGCCGCCCGCCGTTGCCCGACGACGAGGTCGCGGCGACCGTGGCCAGCATCGCGCGCACGCACGCGCGCGGCGCGTGACGCCGGCACGCAGCGCGCCCGCCGTTCACGACATGGCCAATCGTCGCGACCCCCCGGGCGATTCACGCGGCAGGCGCGTCCCCGCGCCGCCCGCGAGCGAGGCGGCCTCGCGCGTTCCGCAGACGCGGATCGGCCGCCTCGCGAGCGTTGCGCTGGCCGCGGGCGAGCTCGCGCTGGGCGGCCTGGCCGAAGGCGTGCGCCGTTTCGTCGCCGACAAGGCGGGAAGCGGCGGGGGCGGCGAAGCGGCAAGCGCCTTCCTCTCCGCCGAGAACGCGCGCCGCCTCGCGGCCCGGCTTGCGCGGCTGCGCGGCGGCGCGATGAAGCTCGGGCAGATGATCTCGCTGCAGGGCGCCGACCTGTTGCCGCCGGAGTTCACGCAGGCGCTCGCGATCCTGCGCTCGCAGGCCGCGCCGATGCCGCTGGCCCAGCTGCGCCGCGTGCTCGGCCGCGAGTACGGCAAGGGCTGGCAGCAGCGCTTCGAGCGCTTCGACGAGACGCCGATCGCCGCGGCCTCGATTGGCCAGGTGCATCGCGCGCGCACCGTCGACGGCCGCGACCTGGCGTTGAAGATCCAGTATCCCGGAGTCGCGCGCTCGATCAAGGGCGACGTCGACAACGTCGCCGCGGTGTTGCGTCTGCTCAAGGTGTTCCCCGGCGACGCCGACATCCCGGCGATCGCCGCCGAGGCGACGCGCCAGCTCGCGCAGGAGGCGGACTATCTGGCGGAAGCCGCGTCGCTCGAGCGCTACGCAAGCCTGGTGGCCGGCGAGCCGGGCCTGCTCGTTCCGCGCACGCACCGCGACCTGACCACCGCACGGATCCTGGCGATGGACTTCATGCAGGGCGAGCCGCTGGAGACGCTTGCCGCGCCCGGCGTGGTGCAGGCCCGGCGCGATGCGGTCGGCACGGTGCTAGAGCGGCTGCTGTTCCGCGAGCTGTTCGAGTTCCGCACGATGCAGACGGACCCGAACTTCGCCAACTACCTGTGGCAGCCCGACAGCGGCAAGGTGGTTCTGCTGGATTTCGGCGCGACGATGCATTTCGACGAGGCGTTCGTCGCGGCGTATGCGCGGATCACGCGGGCAGTGATCGCCGGTGACCGCGCGGCAGTCGCACGCCACGCGGTGGAGATCGGCTACGCAGCGGCCGGCGATCCGCCAGGGCTGATCGAGGCGACCACCGACCTGATCATGCTGGTCTGCGAACCGCTGCGGCACCGCGGCCGCTACGATTTCGCGGCCTCGGACCTGCCGTCGCGCTCGCGTGCGATGGGTTTCGATCTCGGGATCCGGCAGGGCCTGCTGCGCGTGCCGCCGCCCCAGACGATGTTCCTGCACCGCAAGCTGGTCGGTTCGTTCCTCACGCTCGCGCACATCGGCGCCCGCGTCGACGCGCGCGCACTGGTGCGGCCGCTGCTCGAGCGCTGGCCTCAGGGCTGAGGGCTGCGGGGCGCGCGCCGAAGCGGCGGTTCACGCCTACCGTGTGCGTCGGCGGCGGCCGAGCGCGAGGCCCGCCAGACCGAGCCCCACGATCGACACCGTGCCGGGCTCCGGAACGTGGGCGCCGGGCACGAGGTGGGCGGTCTTCAGCGAGCCGAAGACGTTGTACGAGCCGGGCGCATAGACCGCCTCGCAACTCGGCGTGCAGTTCATGAAGAACGCGTAGGAATCGAGGAACACGTTCATCGGGAAGACGCTGGGGATCGCCGATACGTCGGGGGCGCGGTCCAGTTGGTTGTAGGCGCCGCCGAAGATCGCGCTGGTGAAGGCGCCCGGGTACAGGTCGAAGCGCCGGCCGGCTTCGACGAAATTCCCGCAGTCGGTGCAGTTCGTCAGCTGCTGCTGCTGGCTCCTCGTGACGTCGTACCCGTAGGTCCCCGCAAAACCGGAGTTCTCCCGCTTCGAGTAGTCCATGCCCGACCAGCCGACGAACGGGGTGAGCACGCCCATCGGACTCCCGACCGCGTAGGCGGTGACGACCGGCGTGCCGCCGCCGAAGTCGGCGCCCGGCGTGCACGATCCGCTGAGCAGTTGCAGGCACCCGGATGTCGACTCGGCGATGGCCTGCAGTGGCACCCCGGCAGGCCCGCTGTCGAAGGTCGATTCGGCGACCGCGGTGTCCCAGGTGACCCACCCCGAATAGGTGCCGGCGGGATACGTGGTCGCGCCCGCGGCGTAGTCGTGGACCGACAGCACGTCGTAGCTGAAATACAGCGTCTGCGGCGCGGCGAGTGCCGACACCGACGTCCAGAGGCCAGCCAGCAAAGGCAGGAGCAGGCGACAGGCGCGCTTCATCGAAGCCTCCGATTCGGTCGGGCCGATAGCGGCGGCAGGGGCCACGAGCGAGACATCCCTTGAAGACCGCTGCCGACGGAGTTTCCATTCTTACGCCGATCCGGCGAGGCAGCCTTGACCTGCGGCAAATCGCGCGATTCGGATCGGTTTCCAATGCAGTGGCGAAGTGCGTCTCGCGGGTGATCGGGTCGGCCCACGATCCGGCGCAGCGGGGCGCTCAATGCGGGAGGGAAGGGCGATGAAGACGATGAGGACGATTGCGGCGGCCGCACTGGGCGCGGCGCTTCGGGCGAACCCAGCCAGGTCAGTGCGGCGAGGCTTGCTCGCCTCGATCCTGGTGGCTGCCGCCCATCCCCCGTTGGCGAGCGCCTACGTGATCGACTGGTTCGGCGGCACGGCGGCCTCCGCCAGCTGGTACTTCAACCGGATCGACACTGCTGCCGGCTCGACGAGCACGGTCGTGCCGACGAGCTACTTCAATCTCGGCGACAACACGCTCACGCTGCGCGACGGATCTACGACCGTCGTCACCTCGGGCGGGCCGGGGGAGAGGCGCATGGCGGCGCATGTCACCCGCATCAGCGCCGACTTCCAGATCCACCGGACACAGGCGTCGGAGATCCCGGTGGCTCAGGTCGTCGCGACGGCAGGGGGGTTCGCGAGCGCGACGGCCTTTCCGGAAGCGGAAGGGCACGTACCAGCCCCCGGATCGTCCGGGGGCGACTACGTGATGCTCTACCTCAGGTCCTACGTGACCGGCACGGGCCTGTGGGTCGGCGACGACAAGCCGCAGATCCTCGAAGTCGACCTCGACGGCCTCGACGACGACGGATTGGCGCTCTCCACCTTCTTCTATGGCCGCGATTCCGAACTCCTCGCCGTCGACACGACCTACACGTTCACCGTCGACGTCTATGCCTTGGTCTCCAGGTATTGGGACGGGAGTTCGGCGCGCTACGGCACGGCGGCGTACGACTACATGTACGGCAATCTGGCCGTCGTGCCGGAGCCGTCGGTGCCTGCGCTGTTCGGGTTGGGGCTCGCGGGGCTCGGAATGGTTCGCGCGTCGTGGCGGCGCGGCAATAGGACGGGCCGGGGGGAACAGTAACTGGCTCCACCGCGCGCCCGGCGCGGCCCGCAGCGCGCGTCAGTCCCGCGGCGACCGGCGAGCGGCGGCCGCCGACCGGCGAGCACCGGTCGATCCGCACGGTGCACCCGGGCTGCCTATGATCGACTGCTCTTGCTCCACCCGTGGGGCCGATCATTTCCGATGCGCCCGGGAGACCACCCATGCGTGCTTCGATTCTCCTGGCCGCCGCGCTGTCGGCGTTGCCCGCCGCAGCCATCGCCGAGGGCGGCGCGCTGACCGTGTACGGCGGCTATCGTGGCGGCGGCAGCTTCGCCGACTCGACCACGGGTCGATCGATCGACGTGGCGAACGCCGGCTCTGTCTCGGCAAGCGTCGACTGGCCTCTCGACGGAAACCGGCAGCTCCAGATCTTCGTCGGCCACCAGGGTTCGAAATTCGCGGTCCGCACGCTGCCCGCGGCCCCCTCGTCGGTGCTCGATGGCCGTGCGGTGTCGGTGACCTACCTGCACCTGGGCGGCACGAACTTCTTCGATGGGCCCATCGGCCGCGGGCCCTACGTGGTCGGCGGCGTCGGGGCGACGCTGTTCAGTCCGGGCCTGGGCGGCTTTTCGAGCGAGTGGCGACCGTCGCTGAACGTCGGTGTCGGATACCAATGGCCGCTCGGCGAGCGTGTCGCGCTGCGCATCGAAGCGCGCGGCTACGTCACCCTCGTCGACAGCCAAGGAGGCCTCTTCTGCTCGGGCGGCTGCGTGGTCTCGATCAGGGGCGACACGTTCACGCAGGGCGAGGCGCTGGTCGGGCTGTCGGTGGGCTTCTAGGCGCCGAATCGGCCCGGCGCGTCAGCCGCTCGACCGGATCTCGCGCGCGCTTCGGCCGGTCCGCCGGCGCAGCAGGGTGCGCAGCGTGACGCCGTCGGCATAGCCGACGGCCGCGGCGATCTGGTCCAGGCTTCGTTGCGTGGTCCTGAGCAAATGCACGGCACGCTCGACGCGCAGGTCCTGGAAGTACGACAGCGGGCTCTTGTCGAGCACCTGGCGCATGCGACGCGC
>CALMSQ010000102.1:0-6531 GCA_937872345.1 uncultured Burkholderiales bacterium
GCGTCCGACACCCATCCCTCGGCCGACGCGAGTTCCAGCGCCACGTCGTCGGGCCGCGCGACGCCGAGCAGGTGCGCGCGCAGCAGCCCGACTGCGTGGCCCAGGCCGATCAGTTCGAGATCCAGCGCGGCCTCGGCCAGTCGATCGAGCGCGCTCGCCAGCCCGATGCGCCAGCCTCCCGCAGGCGTACCCGGCCCCGTCCCGCCCGGCGCGGCGCCCCCCGGGCCCGCCGCCGCGGCCCCAGCGAGCCCGACGACGTCGACGTCGGTGGCGTGGATCAGCGGCTCTAGCAGCCCGACCGCTGCCGCGTCGAGCGCGTCGAGGCGGGCGTCGGGCATCGCCGCCGCGCCACGCGCCGATGCATCGGCTCCGGTCGGGCTCACGACGCGAACTCCCCGGTCACGCCTTCGGCGCCTTGAACACGCTGACCTCCTCGACCAGCGAGCGCGCGTACTCGACCAGCCGCCGCGTCTCGATCGACTGCGCGCGCAGCTGGCGCGTCGTCTCGGCGCTGGCCTCGCGGATCACGTCGGCACGTGCCTGCAGCGCCGAACTCGCGCCCGCCTGCTCCTCGGACGTGGCGGCGATCTCGCGCACGTTGGCCACCAGCGATTCGGTCTCGAGCTGCGTGCGTCGCATCGCCTGGCCCGCGTCGTCGGCCATGCGGCTGATCTGGACCACCTGAGTGATCGCCTCGTTCATCGCGCGCACGGTCTCGTGGGTGCCGGTCTGGATCGCATTGACCAGCCGCGAGATCCGCGTGGCCGATTCGCGAGCCGACTCCGACAGCCGCTTGACCTCGTCGGCGACGACCGCGAAGCTGCGTCCCGCCTCGCCGGCGGTCGCCGCCTTCATCGATGCGTTGAGCGCCAGGATGCCGGTGCGCTCGGCAATCGCCTGGATGATGCCCACCACCTGGCCGATCTCCTGGGAACGTTCGCCGAGCCGCTTGATCCGCTTTTCGGTCTCGCGGATCAGTTCGCGCGACTGCACGATCCCCTGCACCGTCGCCCCGACCACGCGCACCGCTTCGCCGGTCTCGGCCACGGCACGGGCGGCCGACTCGTTGACCTGGCGCGCGCGATCGGCCACGGTGACGAGCGCCTGCGCCGCGTGCGCCAGCTCGCTCGCGGCCATGCCGACCTCGCGCTGCTCGCGCGCCGCGGCCTGGATCGCCAGGTCGGACTGGCCGCGCACGGCGAAGGTGGCCTGCGCGACGTCGCTCGACAGCGCCGCGACGTTGCGCAACACGCGCCCGGTCTCCTCGGTGAGCAGGTTCAGCGCGTCGGCGATCGCTCCGGTGACGTTCTCGGTGACCGGCACCCGGATCGACAGGTCCTTGGTCGAGGCGATCGTGCCGACCGCCTGCATGATCTCGATCACCGAGTTGTTCAGTTCCTCGCTTTCCCGGATGGTGCGGTTCAGGCTCGCGACGCGATCGTCGAGCAGGCGGTCCAGTGCATCCGCCAGGCCGGCGAACTCGTCGCCGCCGCGCCAGCGCACCCTCGCGTCGAGGTCGCCGTCGGCGAGCGCCTCGAGCGTCGCCTGGATGCGCTCGATCGGCTCGCTGGCCGATCGCGCAAGCCGGCGGCCGTAGGCGAAGCCGCCGAGCGCGAGCACGGCAGCCAGCGTCAGCACCACCGCCACGATCCAGAGCGCCTGCGTCGGCTCGAGCACGTCGCGCACGATCAGCCATGCGAGCGCCGCGGCGATCGTGGCCACGGCGAGCGGAACCGCCGCGAGCACGCCGATGCCCAGCCGCAGTTGTCGAGCGAAGGATCGGGTCGCCATCGGTCAGCTCCGCGCCAGCGCCTCGAACAGACGCTCGGGGTCGGCCCCGTACCAGGGCTCGCCCGGACCGCCACGCTGTCCCGGCTCGCGACCCACGACATCGATCGCGGACGGGAACGGGCAATCGGGCAGGCGCTCGTCGATCGGCTGCCAGCTTGCGTCGACGAGTGGCTGCGGCGGCCCGTCCACCAGCAGGGCGGCGGCCTGCGGCGGCTTGCCCACCACCAGCACGTCGCGACGGCGCATCGACGTAGCGGCAGCCGGCTCGGTCGATGGGTCGAGCACGACCAGCGGCTGGCCGCGCAACTGCATCAGGCCGGCGATCCGGGCCGGCGCGAGCGGCAGCGGATAGATCGCGGCGTCGGCCACGAACTCGAGCGCAGTGCCCACCGGCAGCGCCACCCCGACGCCGCCCAGTCGGGCGCCGAAGCGCGTGGCAGGCAACGGCACGGCGCCGGCATCGTCGGACGATCGCGGCGTCATCGGGCCGCGAACCTCAGTGCGTCGAGGACCTGGGCGTCGCTGAACGGCTTGCCGATGAGCGCCTTGCCGCCCTGCATGCGCGCCCACACCTGGTCGGCGCGCTGGCACTTGGTCGAAACGAACACCACCGGTATGGCCCGCGTGAGCGGATCGACCGCGAGCTTGCGGCATGCCTGATAGCCGTCCATGCCCGGCATCACGATGTCCATGAAGATGATCGACGGGCGCTCGGCGCGCGCCTTCTCGAGCGCCTCGGCCGCGCTGCCCGCGGTGCTCACGCGCCAGCCGGCGTCGGCGAGGATGGTCGTCATGCGCTCGCGCGCGGTGGCCTGGTCGTCGACCACCAGTGCAGTGAGGGAGCCGTCGTGCATGCCTGCCTTCATTGTCCGGCCGATCTCGGCGACGGCCTGCCGGCCTCGCCGTCGCGCGCGGGCACCGTTGCCGGCCGCTGCGGCGGCGCTGCCCGAGGCGGCGCGTCGCTGCTCAGCCGGATGAGCCCGCGCAGGTCGTCGATTGCCAGCGAGCGTCGCAACTGCTTGACGATCGCGGCCTCGAGCTGCCTGAGGGGCACCGGCTTGACCAGGTAGCTGCCGCATCCGGCCAGCGCGCCGCGTGCAAGGTCGAATGGCGAGGAGCGGCTGGTGAGGATGATCACAGGCGTACCCGGGTGCTTGCGCCGGATCTGCCGCGTGAGCTTGTAGCCGTCGACGTCGGGCATCACGACGTCGACCAGCGCCAGGTCGTAGTGATGCTCGCCGAGGCGCTGCAGCGCCTCCGCGGCGCTGCCCACGGCGTCGCATTCCACCCTCATCCGCGCGAAGGCCAGCGACAGCTGCTTGCGCACCGTCGGGCTGTCGTCGACCACCAGCACCCGGACCTGGGGCGCCGAGGAATCGCCCACGATCGGAAAGGCGACGAGGTTGGAGCCGGCCGGTGAACCTGGCTGCGTCGCGGCTTCGGCCGACGGCTTCGCGGCCAGATCGGGTTGCGCCCGTTCGGCCGGCGCGGCCGCCGTGCCGCGAGCGCTGTCGCCTTCGCGCGAGAGCCGCCCGGCCTCGCGAAGGAAGTCGCGCGTCGGCTGGTCGGCACGGGATCGGTCGGCGCGAAATCGCCCCGACGCCGCTGGCTGATCGGACCCGTCGCGCTCGGGCGCGGCGCCGCCATTCGTGCCGACCGAGGCCGTGCCCGCCGCAGCAGGCCTCGCGCCGCCGGACATGTCGCCCTCGTCGGGCGGCGCCGGCTCGCGCGGCGCCGGCGTCGCCGTCGCCCCTCGGGTCGCCCCTCCGGTCGCCACCTGCCCGGCCGCAGGCAACCCTGTCGCGCCGGCGGCCGCCATCGGCCGCGTATCGGGCGCCAGCATCTCCATCTCGACCACCCGGTTCAGGATCGGCAGCAATTGCAGCGTGAGACGGTCGATCGAGATCGCATGTCGCGCGCTGCTGGGCACGCCGCGCGGCACTGCCGAGATCACCGGCACGTCGCGACCCAGCGTGCGCAGCCGCGCGACCGCGCGCAGCCCTTCGGACTCGACCGGGTTGACGATCAGGAGGTCGACGGTCTCGGGCACGAGCCGCTGCTCGAGCACGAACTCGAAGCGGTTGTACTGGCTGTGCTTGAAGACGATCTCGATCAGCCGCACGTCGCGCGGATCGAGACCGGCCGCGGCCACGCGATAGACCGGTCTGCTGGGCATGGCTGTGGCGTCAGGGTCGTGGGTTGCCCGTCATTGTCGCTTGAGACGCGCCCGAACCCAAGTCACCGCTCGACGCGTGTTCCGCCGCCGCCACGCGCCGACCGACGGCCGGCGCCGGCCCGGGCGCCGGCGGCGGGCCCCGAGGGCCATGCTAGGATCGGTGGCCCTCGTGGCCCCTGCAGGGCCCCTGCGGGGCGTTCCCTCACCGAGCGAGCACCGATGAGCCAGCGCGACTACTACGCCTTCGACACGCTGTCGCTGCACGCCGGAGCCGCGCCCGACCGCGAGACCGGCGCGCGCGCGACGCCGATCTACCTGTCGACGGCGTTCGTGTTCCGCGATTCCGACCATGCGGCGTCGCTGTTCAACATGGAACAGTCGGGGCACGTCTACTCGCGGATCAGCAATCCCACCGTGTCGGTGCTCGAGGAGCGCATCGCGGCGCTCGAGGCGGGCGTCGGTGCGATCGCCACCGCCAGCGGTCAGGCGGCGCTGCACCTGGCGATCGCGACGCTGGCCGGAGCGGGGTCGCACATCGTCGCCTCGCGCGCGCTCTACGGCGGCTCGCACAACCTGCTCGACTACACGCTGCGCCGCTTCGGCATCGAGACCACGTTCGTCGACCCGCGCAACCCCGACGCCTGGCGCGCGGCACTGCGCCCCGAAACCCGCCTGTTGCTCGGCGAGACGCTGGGCAACCCGGGGCTCGACGTGCTCGACATCCCCACCGTTGCCGCAATCGCGCACGCGCAACGCGTTCCGCTGCTGGTCGACTCGACCTTCACCACGCCGTACCTGATCCGCCCCGGCGAACTCGGCGCCGACCTGGTGTACCACTCGGCGACCAAGTTCCTGTGCGGGCACGGCACCGTCGTCGGCGGCCTGCTGGTCGACGTCGGCCGCTTCGACTGGGAGGCCTCGGGGCGCTTTCCCGAGCTCACCGAGCCGTACGCGGGCTTCCACGGCATGGTGTTCAGCGAGGAGTCCACGGTCGCACCGTTCCTGCTGCGCGCGCGCCGCGAGGGGCTGCGCGACTTCGGCGCCTGCCTGAGCCCGATGAACGCGTTCCAGATCCTGCAGGGCGTCGAGACGCTGCCGCTGCGCATGGCGCGCCACGTCGCCAGCGCCGAGCAGATCGCGCACTTCCTCGCCGGGCACCCGATGGTGTCGCGGGTGTCGTATCCCGCCCTGCCCGGCCACCCCGACCACGCGCTCGCACGCCGGCTGATGCCGCGCGGCTGCGGGGCGGTCTTCAGCTTCGACTTGAAGGGCGATCGCGCCGCCGGGCGCCGCTTCGTCGAGGCGCTGCGCCTGTTCTCGCACCTGGCCAACGTCGGTGATGCGCGCTCGCTGGTGATCCATCCGGCCTCGACCACGCATTTCCGCATGGACGACCAGGCGCTCGCCGCGGCGGGCATCGGCGAAGGCACGCTGCGACTGTCGATCGGCCTGGAAGACCCCGCCGACCTGATCGCCGATCTCGAGGCCGCGTTCAAGGCCGCCTCGCGCGCCCCCAGGGCCTGAGGCGGCGCAAGCAGGCCCGACCTCGCAGACCGAGTCCCTGCCCATGCTCTTCGACGTCAACGCCACGCCTGCGTACGCCTACACCGGCGGCCGCCCCTTCGACCCGTTGCTGCCGGTCGTCGTGTTCGTCCACGGCGCCGAGCACGACCACAGCGTGTGGGCGCTTCAGTCGCGCTACCTCGCGCACCACGGCTTCGCGGTGCTCGCGCTCGACCTGCCGGGGCACGGGCGCAGCGCCGGCGCCGCGCTCGGCTCGGTCGAGGCCATCGCCGACTGGCTGCTCGCGCTGCTCGACGCAGCGGGCGTCGCGCGTGCCACGCTCGTCGGCCACAGCATGGGGTCGCTGGTCGCCCTCGAGGCGGCTGCGCGCGCACCACATCGGATCGAACGCGTCGCGCTGGTCGCCGTCGCGTACCCGATGAAGGTCTCCGACGCGCTGCTCGAGGCCGCGCGCGACGACGAGCCCAGAGCGCTCGACATGATCAACTTCTGGTCGCACTCGACGATCAACGCGCGCCCCGGCGCCCCCGGCCCGGGGTTCTCGATCTTCGTGCAGAACCGCCGGCTGATGGAGCGGCAGCGCCCGGGCGTGCTGCTCACCGACTTCGCCGCGTGCAATGCCTATCGCGGCGGACTCGACGCCGCCGACGCGCTGGCGTGCCCGGCGCTGTTCGTGCTCGCCCAGCGCGATTCGATGACGGCGCCGCGCCAGGCGCGCGAGCTGCTCGAGCACTGCCGCGCGCGCGCCGCCGCAGCCGGCCTGCCGGCGCCGGGCGTGGTCGAGATCGCCGACTGCGGCCACGCGATCATGAGCGAGCGACCCGACCTGCTGCTCGCGGCGCTGCGCGACTTCCTCGCTGCGCCGCTGCCCGCCGCGATGCCTGCCGCCCAGGGCTGACTCAGGCCCGCGCGCCGTCGACCAGCGGCTCGTCGAGGAACGGGGCCGGGAACAGCCCCGCGGCGGCCGGCGCCTGCCCGCCCGGCTGCCAGATCTCGTCGAACAGCGCGCGCGCCGTCATCGTGCGCGGATCGTCGGCCCA
>CALMSQ010000103.1:0-6147 GCA_937872345.1 uncultured Burkholderiales bacterium
ACGCTTCAGAAGCGGGAAAAGCTGCATGGAGTCTCTCCTCGTGGGGGTTCGGGCCCGGTCCGGGAGCCGGGGTCTGGGCGTAAGCCTTGCAAGGCACATGCCAGGACCGCGCCGCTGCCGAAGGCCCTGATCGGCAAGGGAAAGCCGCTGCCGCCGGGCCGGTGTCTGACTGGAATTCATACACTCTGGCCCGGCATGGATGATCGTTTTCCGGACATGCGCGTTATCGGGCGCGCGGCGCCGCCGGTTCGCCGGACAGTCGCCAGCGTGGCGCGCCGGCCACTGGGGCGTCGCATTGCGCGGGGCCCGGGCGTCGCGCTCCTTGCCGCAGATCAAGCAGCACGTTCGGCAGGTCGCTCGCCGGGTACGTCGTCTGGCCATCGCGCGCGTCGCCGGGTTAGAGTGAATCGGCCGATTCCCGCCGAACAGCTGTCTTGAAAGACGCGCACCGCGCAATGAGATTCCCGGGCACAGATGGCGCATTGCGCGCGCTCTTCGCGGCCAGTGCGGCGTGCCTCGCCGTGGTCGTCGGCCTCGCGGCCGCGCAGGCGCCGACGGCGCCCGCCGCCGGCGCGCACTACGTGGGCGAGAAGGCGTGCATCGCCTGCCACGGCCAGGAGAACGCGCATTTCACCCAGACCCTCCACGCGAAGGCCTTCCGCCTGAACCCGAGGAACGACAACGAAGCGCGGGTCTGCGAGGCCTGCCACGGACCCGGCTCGGCGCACGCGAAGAACGCGACGGACAAGCGCCTGATCATCGGCTTCACCAAAGGCTGGGGTACGCCGATCGAGTTGCAGGACGGGCAGTGCCTCGGTTGCCACCGGGGGGGCAACCGGCTGCATTGGCCCGGCTCGATCCACGCCGACAGCCGGGTCGGCTGCGCCGACTGCCACAACCCGATGACGAGGCTGTCTGCCGCAGGCCTGCTGGTCCGTCAGAGCATCTCCGAGACCTGCTATCAGTGCCACCAGCAGCAGCGCGCCGAGTTCCGCAAGCGATCGCACATGCCGCTTCCCGAGGGAAAGATGTCGTGCACCGATTGCCACAACCCGCACGGCTCGCCGACCGACGCGCTGATCAAGGCCGACAGCGTCAACCAGCTGTGCTATGCGTGCCACGCCGAACTGCGCGGCCCGTTCGTCTGGGAGCACGCGCCGGTCCGCGAGAACTGCCTGAACTGCCACCTTCCGCACGGCTCGAACCACGACAAGCTGCTCGAAAGCCCGCGACAGGTGCAATGCCTGACCTGCCACAACCCGGTGACCGGACATCCGGGCCAGCGTGCGATCGCGAGGCCCTGCGAGACCTGCCACACGAAGGTTCACGGCAGCAATCACCCGTCCGGCGCGTCGCTGCTGCGCTGACCCAAGCAAGGTCTTGGACGCGATGGATACCCGCGACTGCCCGCCCGATGCGCGCCACCGATGGCGCAGGCGGGCGCTGGCGTCGTGCGTCGGGGCAGCGCTCGCGCCGGTCGCAGCCGGTTTCGCCTGGGCCGACTCCGGAGTCGGTGTCGACACCGAGCTGGGCAACGCGCTGAATCCGTACGCGATCGGCACGACGCGGGAACGCGATTTCGAGGGCATGGGCGTGACGGCCTTTCCGCGCACGCCGACGGGCTGGCTGCATCGCTGGCCGCCCGCAGCGCCGCAGCCCACGCGCACCCCGTCGGGCTGGGAGTACTCGGGCGCCATCGAGGCCGGCGCGATCTTCGGTGCAGGCAACGAGCGCTCCGCACTGTTCCGCACCTACAAGGACCTCGACAACGGACCGTACCTGAACAAGTTCCGGCTGCAGGCCGACAAGCCGGACACGGCCGGATTCGTCGAGGTCTTCGGTGGCGGCACGGCCTTCGACGACCAGTTCTACTCACTGCGGCTGGGCCGCTACAACGACTGGCGGCTGCAGGCGTTCTACGACGAGACGCCGCACGTCTTCACCAGCACCTACCGCAGCCTCTGGAACGGCGTGGGCAGCGGCAGCCTGACGCTGAACCGCCTCGCGCCGGGCGGCACGACCGACCGGCCCGCCACGAACGCCAACATCCGGGCGGCGGTGAGCGCGACGCCGTTCTCCGAGCTGGGGATCGTGCGCCGGAAGGGCGGGGTGCGCATCGACGCGAACCTTCCCGGCGACTGGAAGATCTTCGCGAGCTACACCAGCGAGAAGCGGCAGGGGGCGAAGCCTTCCGCGGCGGCATTCGGTGGCGGCGGCGGCATGGGTGGCGGCGGCGGCGGCGGTGGCGGCGGTGGCGGCGGCGGCGGTGGCGGCGGCGGCGGCGGCGGCGGCGGCGGCGGCGGCGGCGGCGCCAGCATCGACGTGCCCGAGTCCGTCGACAGCGACACGCACGACATCGTGGCCGGCGTGCAGTGGGCGGACACGTTGAACAGCTTCAACGCGCAGGTCTCCGCATCGTTCTTCCGCAACAACCTCGCGACGACGACGTTCGAGAACCCGCTGTTCGTGGCACCGGCCAACGGCCTGATGGCCGGCGCCGGCTCGGGAGCGTTCCCGATCGGGCGCCTCGGCCTGGATCCGGACAACGATTCGCTCGGCTTCAAGGGCGAATACGCGCGTCGCCTCCCCGACTTCTTCAACGGCTACTTCACCGCCGTGGTGTCGGCCAACCGGATGCGGCAGAACGACGACCTGCTCGCGCCGACGCCGTATGCCGGCGCGCTGGTCGACGGCGTCCCCGGCGGGGCGTGGAACACGGCCGCGTCGCTGGGCAGGCCATCCGCCGGCGCGAAGATCGACTCGCGGCTGATCGACCTGGGCCTGAGCCTGAAGCCGACCAGCAAACTCACGGTGAAGGGCAAGGTCCGCCGCTTCGAGACCGAGAATTCGACCCGGTACTGGTCGTGCAACCGGCTGACGGGCCAGTGGGGCCAACTGAACAACGACGGCAGCGGCGCCGCGATGGTCAACGCGCCGGCCTACGCTGCCGGCGGCTGCGACCTCGCCGCGGTGCAGGCGCTCGGCGTCGTCCCGGACGTCGGCAACGTGCGGATCGGCAGCATTCCCTACGACTACACGCAGACCCAGTACGTGCTGTCGGCCGACTACCGCCTGGGCCGCCAGCGCAACCTCGGCCTCGCGGTCGAGCGCGAGGACTACGAGCGCCGCTTCCGCGAGCGCAAGGAAACCTGGGAACACAAGCTGAGGCTGGGCTACGTCGATCGCAGCTTCGAGCGCGGCACGCTGCGCCTGTCGTGGGAGCACGGCAGCCGGCGGGGCAGCGACTACGTGGCCGACCCGGCGGGCGCGTTCTACAGCTCCGGGCTCGGTCCGCTGCCCACGACCCCCGGAAACGTGACCAGCTGGATCCACCTGCTGCCGCAACTGCGCAGGTTCGACCTGGCAGACCGCGACCAGGACACGTTGAATGCGCGCCTGAACTACGCGCTGCGATCGGACCTCGATGCCGGCCTGTCGCTGCAGTGGAAGGATGCGCGATACCCCGACTCGGACTACGGCCGCACCGGCCACCAGAAGCGGAACTCGCTGAACGTGGACCTGAACTGGCAGGCCAGCCCCGCCCTGGGCGTCTACGGCTTCTACTCGTACCAGAACGGCCAGGTCACCCAGGCCGACATCCAGCCGGGCGGTGCGTGCGTCATCACGGGCGCCGCCACGCCGACCCAGGCGGCCACCGCGGCCCTGCTCGCCGCCTGCGCCACGCCGGGCAGCGGCCTGCTCCCGCTGGACCGCCGCTGGGCATTGACCCAGCAGGACCGCAGCGACGTCGTCGGCTTCGGCGTATCGATGAATTTCGGCAAGGCGCGGCTCGACGCGAGCTACACCTGGGTGAACGGTCGCACCACGATGGACCCGCAATACGGCGTCGGCATTCCGACGGCGATCCAGTCGCAGACGACCGCAGCGCTCTCGTCGTTGCGCTTCGCGCAGAACATCCTCGAGGCCAGCCTGGTGGTGCCCATCGACCGGCGACTTTCGGTGCGCCTTCTGCTGCGGTACGAAGACGGCCGGATCCGCGACCTCGAGTACGACAGCGCCGGGGCAGGCGCAGCGGCGGGGTCGGCCCAGCACACGTCGCTCGACGCCGGCCCGCAGGACTACCGGGCCGCGCTGCTGGGCGCCTTCGTCAGGCTCGACTTCTGACGCAGGATCCACGATGCCCTCCACGACGATCGTGCACGCCATGGCCGGGCTGCTGCTCGTGGCAGCCGCGCCGGCTTTCGGCGACGCGGACCGCGCGAAGGAGCTGGCCGCGACCGTCTGCGCCGGCTGCCACGGCCCCGATGGCAACAGCCCGGCTCCGACCTTTCCGAAGCTGGCCGGCGTGCAGCGCGAGTACCTGGCGAAGCAGCTGAACGACTACTTCGTCGGTGCGCGCAAGCATTACACGATGGTGCGCAAGCGCGAGGCCGAAATGATGGCGCCGATCGTCTCCACGCTTCAGCGCGACGAAGTCGGGCCCCTTGCCGCCTGGTATGCCGCGCAGAAGCCTGCCCCGGGCGTCGTGGAAGACACGAAGCTCGCCGAAGCGGGCCGTAGGATCTACCTCGACGGCAATCCAGACTCGGGCATCGCGGCCTGCGTCGGTTGCCACGGGGAAAACGGTGTCGGCCACCCGCGCTATCCGCGCCTGGCGGGCCAGTACCAAGCGTACACGATCGAGCAATTGAACCAGTTCCGCAGCGGCGCCCGCAGCAACGATCGCGGGCGTGTGATGCGGCTGCTCGCTGCGCGGATGACCGACGAGGAAATCAAGGCCGTCGCCGAGTACATCGCCGGCCTGTGACGGCGGCGTCAGAGCAGCTTCGTCGCTCCGAGGATCAGGGCGGTCTGTGCGGTGAGCGCCGCGAGGCCCCACTTGACGAGGTCGACCTTGGCCTCCGCGATGCGCGAGTTCGTCTCGACGATGCGCGCGCGGTTCTCGGCGAGATCGCGCGTCAGGCGGATCTCGAGATCGGCGATCGCGCGCGTGGTCGCGGACTGCAGCATCGCGACGTCTCGCTTGGTGGCCAGCACCTCGGCGTGAAGACTGTAGCGCTCGTCGACAGAACGATCGAACAGGTCGACGACCGCCCGCGCCCGGTCGGGCGCGACGCCCGCCGAGACCAGCGCTTCGAGCAGGGCCACCGAAAACGATCCCATGACGGCCAGCTTAGCAGCGCGGGTACACCGGGACAATCGGCCGGGTGGCCGACAGGGCGACGCCATTGAGGTGGTGCCGTCGGGGTGCCGCCTTCCCCTGAGCGCCCCCTTCGCTCACGCGCGCAGCGTCGCCGCACCGAGCGCGGCCGCCAGCTGCTCGAGGTCACCGATCGGGGCCAGGCACTGCGGCCCGCGGCAAACCCAGGCCTGGGCAACGGTGCCGGGCGGCCTGGCCAGCGCCGGCGGCAAGCCGGCGACGTCGGCAGGCAACTTCCCGACCCACGCACCCGGCAGGTAGCGTCGCGCGAGCGCCGCACGCCATTCCCGCAACGGCTCATCCGGCCCGGTCAGCACGACGATCGCAGGCGGCGAGGTGCGCTCGGCCAGCGCGGTGACCAGCGTCGCAAACGCGTGCGGCACGCGCCCGATCTCGGGCGCGAACAACGCGAGCGCGCGCTCGGCGGCCTGCAGGTAGCCGACGTCGCCGACGAGGTGACCGAGCCGCTGCAGCTGCAGCGCGGCCACGCCGTTGCCCGACGCCGTCGCGCCGTCGTGCCCCGACTTGGGCCGCATCACCAGCGCCTCGTGATCGTGGCTGGTGAAGAAGAAGCCGCCGTCGCGCGGGTCTTCGAATTGCGCGAGCAACGCGTCGGCGAGCTCGCGCGCGAAATGCAGGTCGTCGGGGCGCAACGGCCCGGCCTGCATCAGCTCGAGCACGGCGCCGAGCAGGAACGCATAGTCGTCCAGGTAGGCGTTCAGGTGCGAGCGACCGTCCTTGTGCGTGGCGAGCAGCCGCCCGTCGCGCCACAGCTCGGCGCGCACGAAATCGAGCGCGCGCCGCGCCGATTGCCCCCAGCGCGGTTCGCCGAACACCCGCGCGGCGAAGGCCATGCCGTCGATGGCCATCGCGTTCCAGCTCGTCAGCACCTTGTCGTCGCGGCCCGGCCGAACGCGCGCGTCGCGCAGCGCCGACAGCCGGGCCCGCGCGTCGGCGAGCAGCGCGGCCGCCCGATCGGGCGGCAG
>CALMSQ010000104.1:0-2680 GCA_937872345.1 uncultured Burkholderiales bacterium
AGCACCGCGGTCTCCACCGGCGGCACGTTGCGCGAGACGATCGTCTGCAGCGTCGCGGCGATGTGCACCGCGACCATCACCGGATCGACGCCGGACTCGGGGCGCGCGCCGTGGCTGCCGACGCCGGTCACGTCGATGTCGAAGAACGCGCCGCCGGCCATCATCGGCCCGGCGCGCACCGCGAACCGGCCGACCGCGAGCTTCGGCCGGTTGTGCATGCCGAAGATCGATTCGCACGGAAAGCGCCGGAACAGCCCGTCGTCGATCATCGCCTTCGCGCCGCCGAGCCCCTCCTCCGCGGGCTGGAAGACGAAGTGAACCGTGCCGTCGAAGTTTCGGGTGGCGGCGAGGTACTGCGCCGCGCCGAGCAGCATCGTCGTGTGGCCGTCGTGGCCGCAGGCGTGCATCCGGCCGGCGTGCGTCGAGCGGTGCGCGAAGGTGTTGGCCTCGAGGATCGGCAGCGCGTCCATGTCGGCGCGCAGCCCGATCGTGCGCGGCGAGGCGCCGTTGCGCAGCACGCCGACCACGCCCGTCCGGCCCACGCCGCGGTGCACCTCGATGCCCCACGACGCGAGCCGTTCGGCGACCAGCGCCGCGGTGCGCGTCTCCTCGAATCCGAGCTCGGGATGCGCGTGGAGGTCGCGCCGCCAGGCGCTGAGTTCGGCGTGGCGCCGGGCGATGCGTTCGACGGTTTCGTGCATGGCAGAATCAATGGTACCGGCTGCAACAGGAGAAGACGATGAACCTTGCGCATTGGCTCGAGCGCAGCGCCGCGGTGTTCGGCGAGCGGCCCGCCATCGCGCGGGGCCGCGTCGCCGTGTGCAGCTATCGCGAATTCGCTGCCAGCGCCGCGCGCGCGGCCGCCTGGCTGCACGAGCAGGGGCTGGTTCCCGGCGACCGCGTCGGATTCTTCCTGGCCAACCAGCCCGATTACCTGCGGCTGCTCTGGGGCGCCTGGTGGGCCGGAATGGTGGCGGTGCCGATCAACGCCAGGCTTCATGGTCGCGAAGCGGCATTCATCGTGTCCGACTGCGCGGCGACGATGTGCTTTGCCGACGCCAGTCATGCCGACAAGCTCGCCGGCCACGTGCCCGGCGCGTGCCGGATCATCGAGGAGCACCCGTTCCTCGACGCCGTCTCGGGCCCGGAGACGCTCGCGCCGGCGCCGATCGCGGCGCGCGCCGAGGACGACGACGCGTGGCTCTTCTACACCAGCGGCACGACCGGCAAGCCCAAGGGGGTCCGCCTCACCGCCCGCAACGTGCGCTGGATGACGATGGCCTACCTGGCCGAGGTGCAGCCGGTGGCGCCCGGCGACGCGATGCTGCATCCGGCGCCGCTGTCGCATGGCAGCGGCATGTACCACTTTCCTTACGTGCTCAACGGCGGCATCAACGTGCTGCCCGAGTCGGGCGGATTCGACGGCGCCGAGATCGCGGCGCTGGCCGCGCACTGGGGCAACGCGTCGCTGTTCGCCGCGCCCACGATGGTCCGCCGGCTGGTCGACTGGGCGCGCACGCGCCCGGGCCCGCTGCCGGGGCTGGCCACCGTCGTCTACGGCGGCGGGCCGATGTACCTCGCCGACATCGAGGACGCGTGCGCCGTGCTCGGGCCGCACCTGGCGCAGATCTACGGCCAGGGCGAAAGCCCGATGACGATCACCGTGCTGCCGAAGCACGTGATCGAGGATCGCGCGCATCCGCGCCATCGCGAGCGGCTGGCCTCGGTCGGCTACCCGCAGCCGATGGTCGAGCTGTCGATCCGCGCGCCCGACGGCACCCGGTTGCCGACCGGCGAGGCGGGCGAGGTCTGCGTGCGCGGCGAGGTCGTCATGAAGGGCTACTGGAACCAGCCGCACGCGACCGAAGAGACGCTGCGCGACGGCTGGCTGCGCACCGGCGACATCGGCCGGCTCGACGCCGACGGCTTCCTGACGCTGCTCGATCGCGAGAAGGACCTGATCATCAGCGGCGGCAGCAACATCTATCCGCGCGAGGTCGAGGAGGCGCTGCTGCGCCACCCGGCCGTGGCCGAGGTCAGCGTGATCGGCGCGCCCGACGCCGAATGGGGCGAGATCGTCGTCGCCTACGTGGTGGCGCACGCGCCGGTCGGCGAGAACGAGCTCGACGGCCACTGCCTCGAGCACATCGCGCGCTTCAAGCGGCCCCGGCGCTATCGCTTCGTCGAGGCGCTGCCGAAGAACAACTATGGCAAGGTGCTGAAGACCGAGTTGCGCGAACAGGAGCGGGCGGCGGCGGCGCACTGACGGGCGCGCGCGGCGGCGGCGCCCGCGACGCGCCTGCGCGGGCGCGCCGCGGGCGCGGCGACGGCCGCGTCAGCCGACGTGCTGCGCGAGGAACGCCACCGTGCGGCTGCGCGCCAGCTTCGACGCCTCGGCGTTGTACGAGCCGCGCTGGTCGCAGTTGAAGCCGTGTCCGGCGTCGTAGAAGTGCGCGGCGACCTCCGGGTGCTTCGCCAGCAGCGCCCGCGCCTGCGCCGGCGACGGCGACTTGTCCTGCTCGCCGAAGTGGCAAAGCACCGGGCACTTCGGCGACTCGTCCATGAAGTTGGGCATGCCGCCGCCGTAGTACGGCACCGCGGCGGCCAGGCCCGACAGGCGGCTCGCCGCCAGCCACGCCACCGTGCCGCCCCAGCAGTAGCCGACGATCGCCACGCGGCC
>CALMSQ010000105.1:0-3316 GCA_937872345.1 uncultured Burkholderiales bacterium
CGAGATCCTGCGGATCCACGGGCCACTGGTCGCGAACCGGCGCGTCGCGACCCGCCCGGTCGAGATCGGCGGCCGCAGCATCGCCGCCGGCGAGCGGCTCTCGCTGGTCTGGGTCTCGGCGAACCGTGACGGCCGCGTCTTCGACGATCCGGAGGCGTTCCGGCTCGACCGCGACCCGGCAGCGAACCTGCTCTACGGGGCGGGCATCCACGTGTGCCCCGGCGCGCCGCTGGCGCGCATGGAATTGCGCGTGGTCATGGAGGAACTGCTCGGGCGCGCGACGGGCATCGACCCCGTCCCGGGCAAGGCGGCGACCCGGGCGGCGTACCCGGCGAGTGGGTTCGCCGACCTGCCGGTGCGGATTCGCTAGCCGCCGCACAAGCTCCGAGAAACCGCGCGACCCGTGACAATGCCCGACGCGCCGCGCGTCCACGAGGAGGCCTCCCGAATGGATTCATCCCGTCCCGGCATTTCGGACAAGCGGCGCGCGTTCCGCCAGCTGCACGATTCCGGCTGCTTCGTCATCCCCAACCCCTGGGACATCGGCAGCGCGCGCTACCTGCAGGGGCTCGGCTTCAAGGCGCTCGCGACCACGAGTTCCGGCTTCGCGTGGAGCCAGGGGCGCGCGGACGGAACCGTGACGCGCGACAGGGTCCTCGAGCACCTGGCCACGCTCGTCGCCGCAACCGACCTGCCGGTGAACGCCGATTTCGAGAGCGGCTTCGCGAGCGATCCGGCGGGCGTGGCCGAGAGCGTGCGCCTCGCCATCGGGACCGGCGTCGCCGGGCTGTCGATCGAAGACTCGACCGGCGATCCGGCCCATCCGCTGCGCAGCCTCGACGAAGCGGTCGCCCGGATCCGCGCGGCGCGCGACGCGATCGACCGCGCGGGCGGCGACACCTTGCTGGTCGGGCGCGCGGAGTGCTTCATCGTCGGGCGCCCCGATCTCGACGAGACGATCGCCCGGCTGAAGGCCTATGCGAACGCCGGGGCCGACTGCCTCTACGCGCCGGGGATCCGCACGCGCGAACAGATCGCCGCGGTCGTCGCCGCCGTGGCGCCGAAGCCGGTCAACCTGCTGGTCGGCACGGCGAGCGAACTCACGGTACGCGACATCGCCGGACTCGGGGTGCGACGCATCAGCGTCGGCGGTGCGCTGGCCCGCGCGGCCTGGGCGGGCCTGATGAACGCGGCACGGTCGATCGTCGAGCTGGGGCGCTTCGACGGCTTCGCGAGCGCCGCCTCGGGTCGCGAGCTCGATGCCCTGTTTCGCGCAGAAGCCAGGACTCCGGACGCCGGGTGACGGGAGTCTGGACTGCCGGTCGCCGGCGGCGTAGCCTGATCGGCGGCACGCCCCTCTCCGAGGGATGAAGCGCGAGGCGCGCCGCCTCGCTATGCGTGCCCCGTGCCGGCGCGCGCCGTCCAGACGGAGACACGCATGTCGACACCGCAGGTTCGCGAAGCCATCCAGACGCTGACCGGCGTGCTCGCCGAGCACCCGCACAAGGCGCGCTCGAAGAACCCCGCCGCCACCGCCGAACTGGAGGGCGGATTGCGGTTCCTGATCTCGGGCCCGAACGGCGAGACGGCGTCGACCGACATGCCGGCCGCGCTGGGCGGCAAGGCGTCGGCGCCCGCGCCGAGCTGGCTGTTCCGCGCTTCGCTCGCATCGTGCACCGCCACCGTGATCGCCATGCGCGCCGCGCAACTCGGCCTGACGCTGGACACGCTGAAGGTCTCGGTATCGAGCGAGTCCGACGTCCGTGGGCTGCTCGGAACCGACGACAAGGTCTCTGCGGGGCTGGATGGCCTGCGCTTGCACGTCCAGATCGGCGCCGCGGGCGCCAGCGAAGGGCAGCTCCGGGATGTCGTGTCCTGGGCGGATTCGCACTCGCCGATCGGCTGCACGGCTCGGAGCGCGCAGCGCACCGCGCTCGAGATCGAGGTCGTCTGATGCGAAGTCGCACGACGCCGCGCCTGGCGGCATGCGCGTTGCTCGCCGCGCTCGCCGCCGGCTGCGCCACCACGACGCCGATCAGTCGCCTGGCGTTGCCGCCGGTCACGACGATCGAGGGAGTCGTCGCGCAGCCGGGCGACGGCGGCTTCACCGTCAAGGACGACACCGGCTCGATCTTCGTCAGGGCGAGGCTGCCGGGCGGCGCGGCGCCAGGCCTGCCCGTCGGCGAGCGGGTGAAGGTATATGGCAACCTTCAAGGCGGCCAGGAACGGATCTTCGATGGCTACGTGATCAGGCGGGCGAACGGCGAACAGATCGTCGTGACCCGGCCGACGCCCCATTTCGGGTTCGTCATCCAGGGCGAGTTCCGGTAGGCGGCCGGCCGCAGGTCGCGGCGCCTACAGCTCGGTGTACTTGCGGCTCGAGCCGCGCGCGCGCTCGACCGGGTACTTCTGCGCGTTCAGCTGCATCTTGCGCTGCGCCGCCTGCACGAGGTCGACGTCGAGCTTGTCGGCGAGCCGGACGAGGTAGAGCAGCACGTCGGCCATCTCTTCGCCGACCTTCGCGAGCGTCTCGGGCGCAAGCCGGCGCGACTCGTCCTCGCCCATCCACTGGAAGTGCTCGAGCAGCTCGGCCGCCTCGACCGACAGCGCCGTCGCCAGGTTCTTCGGCGCGTGGAACTGGTCCCAGTCGCGATCGTCGGCGAAGCGACGCAGCGCCTGCGCAAGCTCGCGCAGCGGGTCGGCGGCGGCAGGACGGTCGTGCATCGTCGCGGCGAGATCGAGAGTAAGTTCGGGTGGCAAGCTGCATGATAGTCCGTTCCGGAAGCGGGGCTGGGCTGCGCATCGCCGCCAGGCGCGCGACAATGCACCGCACCACCACGGAGGAAGCCATGGTCGTCCGCGTAGTCCGTCTCGGAACCGACAGGGCCGTCGACGAGGGCCTGCGCATCGGCACGGTGCGCCGCCCGCCGCGGGGCGTGCCGAAGTCGGAGTTCGCGTCGCGCAACTGGTACGACGTCTGGTTTCCGAACCTGGCGCCGAGCGTCGAGACGATGAAGCAGGCGCAGCAGGCCACGACGCCTGCCCAGTGGGCGGCGTTCGCCAGGAAGTACCGCGCGGAGATGGCGCAGCCGGAGCACGCGCACGCCATCGAGCTGCTCGCCACGCTGTCGCACCACACGAACTTTTCGGTGGGCTGTTATTGCGAGAACGAGGCGCACTGCCACCGTTCGGTGCTTCGGGAGCTTCTTCGCGAGAAGGGCGCCCGCTTCTAGCGGGGGCGGTCGTGTCCCACGGCGTGGTGTAGGTTCTGAAGGTCATCGGTGGCAACTGGTTTAGGTTTGGGTTTCGACGCTCA
>CALMSQ010000106.1:0-16634 GCA_937872345.1 uncultured Burkholderiales bacterium
CAGGTGCCCTTGACGTTGGGGTTGTTGAACTTGAACCCCTCGTTGAGCCCCTCGCGGACGAAATCGAGCTCGATGCCTTCGAGGTAAGGCAGGCTCTTCGGGTCGATGAACACCTTCACACCGTGGCTCTCGAACTCGAGGTCGTCGGCGTTGCGCGCATCGGCGAACTCGAGCTGGTAGGACATCCCGGAGCAACCCGAGGCCTTCACGCCCACGCGCAGCCCCACGCCCTTGCCCCGCCGTTCGATCGAGCGCGCGATGTGGTTGGCGGCCCGCTCCGTCAGGTTCACAGCCATTCGTCGTTTCTCCCGGTGTTCAGACCGTCGTGATGCGGCCCTTGTCGATCTTGATCGGCTGCAGCGTCGAGGTCGGAAACTCGAGCGCGGCGCGGTGCTCCTTGAGCACCGAGATCTCCTTCGGCTGCGCACGCGTCTCGCGGCCCTTCTGCTGCTCGACCAGGTCCGCCAGCGTGACCGAGTCGAGATACTCGATCATCCGCTTGTTCAGGTTGGTCCACAGCTCGTGCGTCATGCACGGGCCATTCTCGTCGTGGCAGTTCTCCTTGCCGCCGCACTGCGTGGCGTCGAGCGGCTCGTCGACCGCGAAGATCATGTCGGCGACGGTGATGTTCTTCATCGGCCGCGCGAGCGTGTAGCCGCCGCCGGGGCCGCGGGTGCTCTCGACGAGCTCGTGCCGACGCAGCTTGCCGAACAGCTGTTCGAGATACGACAGCGAGATCTTCTGGCGCTGGCTGATGCCGGCAAGCGTGACCGGCCCCTGGTGCTGGCGCAGGGCCAGGTCGATCATCGCGGTGACGGCGAACCGTCCCTTGGTCGTCAGTCGCATGTTGGCTCCGTCCGAAGAGACGAGTACCTGACTCGGTTGCTCAAGTTTACCTGATTTCCGAGTATTTTGCTCGGCAATCAGCGCGGACTCGGTATTTTGTCCAAGACAAAACAACCGAGCACCCTACTCGGGCATTGTCGTCTTCGGAAGGGTCTGCCTTACCGATCGGGATCCGGGCAGCCCCCGAAGGGGCCGCGCCCGGCGGCCGGCGACGGCCGTCGTCCCCGTTCAGGCGGCGGCGACCTGGGTGGCGCGCCGCTTCGCCAGCTCGAGCAGGCCGTTGCAGGCATCCTCGATGTAGTCGAGCGCCTGCTCGAAGCCCTGGACGTTGCCGTAGTACGGGTCGGCGATCGTGGCCGTCTCGTGCTCGGTCGCGAAGCGCATCAGCAGCTGCAGCTTGTGGTGCGACGGCTTGGGCGCGAGCTGCTGCAACTGTGCGAGGTTGTCCCAATCCATGGCGAGGACCATGTCGAACTCGTCGAAGTCGCGCTCCTTCACCTTCGTGGCGCGCAGGTCGGAAATGTCGTAGCCGCGCTTGGCGACGGCCGCCTGGGCGCGCTTGTCGGGCGCCTCGCCGAGATGGAACGCGTGCGTGCCGGCCGACGCGACACGGACGACCTCGTCGAGCCCGGCCTGCCGCACCATGTGCCGGAAGACCCCCTCGGCCATCGGCGATCGGCAGATGTTGCCCATGCACACGAAGAGCACACGGGTATTCATCGCCAGCGAAATCGGTTCTCGTTTTGCCATGTTCGTATCCGCCTGAGTCACAAAATCCTTATCTGGGGTCGCGATGCCCGCTTTCGAGCCAGTTCTATGCAGCCTTCCCAGCCACGAACGGAACCACATTGCCGCCCCCATCCGATCCGAAAAACCGCTCCTTGAGCGCCGCGAGCTGGTCGCGCACCTGCGCGGCCTTCTCGAACTCCAGGTTCTTCGCGTGATCGAGCATCTGCCGCTCCAGCCGCTTGATCTCCCGCGCGATCCCCTTCTCGCTCATCGTCTCGTACTGCGACTGCCGTTCGGCCGCCTGCAGCTCCTGCCGCGCCTGCTGCGGGTCGTACACGCCGTCGATCAGCTCGCGAACCTGCTTGGTGACGCCGCGCGGCACGATGTCGTGCGCCCGGTTGAACGCCGTCTGTTTCGCGCGCCGCCGCTCGGTCTCGTCGATCGCCCGACGCATCGAGTCGGTGACGCGCTCCGCGTACAGGATCGCGCAACCGTTGAGGTTGCGCGCGGCGCGCCCGATCGTCTGGATGAGGCTGCGTTCGGACCGCAGGAACCCTTCCTTGTCGGCGTCCAGGATCGCCACGAGCGACACCTCGGGCAGGTCGAGTCCCTCGCGCAGCAGGTTGATGCCCACCAGCACGTCGAACACGCCCAGCCGCAAGTCGCGAATGATCTCGACGCGCTCGACAGTGTCGACGTCGGAGTGCAGATATCGCACCTTCACCCCGTGGTCGGCAAGGTAATCCGTCAGGTCTTCGGCCATCCGCTTCGTGAGCGTCGTCACCAGCACCCGCTCGGAGCGGCCGACCCGGTCGTGGATCTCGGAGAGGACGTCGTCGACCTGCGTCGAGGCCGGGCGCACGATCACCTGCGGATCGACGAGCCCGGTCGGCCGGACGACCTGCTCGACCACCTGCCCGGAGTGCCGCGCCTCGTAGTCGGCGGGCGTCGCCGAGACGAAGATGCACTGGCGCACCTTGGCCTCGAACTCCTCGAACTTCAGCGGCCGGTTGTCCAGCGCCGAGGGCAGCCGGAACCCGTACTCGACCAGCGTCTCCTTGCGCGAACGGTCGCCGCGGTACATGCCGCCGAGTTGCCCGATCGTCACGTGGCTCTCGTCGACGATCATCAGCGAGTCGGGCGGCAGGTAGTCGACCAGCGTCGGCGGGGGGTCGCCGGGACGCGCGCCCGACAGGTGACGCGTGTAGTTCTCGATGCCCTTGCAGAAACCCAGCTCCTGCAGCATTTCCATGTCGAAGCGCGTGCGCTGCTCGAGCCGTTGCGCCTCGACCAGCTTGCCCTGGTCGTAGAAGAACTTGAGCCGCTCGGCGAGTTCCTCGCGGATCGTGCCGAGCGCGCGCATCACGGTCTCGCGCGGCGTCACGTAGTGCGAGGACGGGTAGACCGTGAAGCGCGGGATCTTCTGGCGCACGCGCCCGGTGAGCGGGTCGAACAGCTGGATGCTCTCGACCTCGTCGTCGAACAGCTCGACGCGCACCGCGAGCTCTGCGTGCTCCGCGGGGAAGATGTCGATCGAGTCGCCGCGCACCCGGAAGGTGCCCCGGACGAACTCGGTCTCGTTGCGCTTGTACTGCATTGCGACCAGCCGCTGCAGGACGTCGCGCTGGGACATCCGGTCCTTCGCGCGCAGCACGAGAATCATCTCGTGGTAGTCGCGGGGGTTGCCGATGCCGTAGATGCACGACACCGTCGCGACGATCACCGTGTCGCGCCGCTCGAGGAGCGACTTGGTCGCCGACAGCCGCATCTGCTCGATGTGCTCGTTGATCGACGAGTCCTTCTCGATGTACAGGTCGCGCTGCGGAACGTAAGCCTCGGGCTGGTAGTAGTCGTAGTACGAAACGAAGTACTCGACCGCGTTGTTCGGAAAGAACTCGCGCATCTCGGCGTAGAGTTGCGCGGCCAGCGTCTTGTTCGGCGCCAGCACCAGCGCCGGCCGCCCGATCCGGGCGATGACGTTGGCCATCGTGTAGGTCTTGCCCGAGCCGGTGACTCCGAGCAGGGTCTGGAAGCTCAGGCCGTCACGAATCCCTTCGACCAGGCGATCGATCGCCTCCGGCTGATCCCCCGCCGGGGCGAACGGCTGGTGCAGCTGGAACGGACTGCCTGGAAAGCTGACGAACGACGGACGTTCGAGCGCGAGATCGGTCATCGTGTCGGTCGAGGGGCGCGGGTCACCGTGCTACACTCGTCGGGTTTTCGGACGGCCTGCCGTGCCCATGGCGCTGCGCCGCACAATCGCAGCCCGGTGGTCGGAACCGAGGTTCCGGCAACCGGTGGAAGGGTTCCCTGCAGGGTACGAGAATCTGTCACCGCAAGGCTTTCGCTGGCCTTTCGGACAAACTGGAATTATCGCCGCGCCGCCCCCGAAAATCCAGTGTTGCGCACGAGATTTGTGCACCGCACCTAATTCTGCGACGCCCCCACCCCCGAAAATCAAGCACTTGCCCGACCGCCATGAGCCAGTCGATGTTCGCCACCGTTGAGATGGCCCCCCGTGACCCGATCCTGGGCCTGACCGAAGCCTTCAATGCTGACACGCGCACCGAAAAGGTGAACCTGGGAGTCGGCGTCTACTGCGACGACACCGGCCGCATCCCGCTGCTTGCTGCGGTGCGTGAAGCCGAGCAGGTCCGAATCGCCAGCGCGCCGGCGCGCGGCTACCTGCCGATCGAGGGCTTCGCGGCCTACAACCAGGCGGTGCAGCAGCTGCTGTTCGGCGCCGACTCGCCGCTGCTCGCGGCCGGACGGGTGGCGACCTTCGAGGCACTCGGCGGCACCGGCGGGCTGCGGATCGGCGCCGACTTCCTGCGCCGGCTGTACCCGGACGCGCAGGCCTGGATCAGCGACCCGAGCTGGGAGAATCATCGGGCGCTGTTCGAGGCTGCCGGCTTCCGGGTCAATGCCTACCCGTACTACGACGCCGCCACGCACGGCGTGAAGTTCGACGCGATGATGGCCGCGCTGAAGTCGATGCCGGCGCACTCGGTGGTCGTGCTGCACGCCTGCTGCCACAACCCGACCGGGGTCGACCTCGACGCCGCCCAGTGGGACGCGATCGTCGCGGCGGTGCGCGAGCGCGACCTGGTCGCGTTCCTCGACATGGCCTACCAGGGGTTCGGCGACGGGATCGAGGCCGACGCGCTGGCGCTGCGCAAGTTCGCGGACTCCGGCCTCGACTTCTTCGTCTCGAGTTCGTTCTCGAAGTCGTTCTCGCTGTACGGCGAGCGCGTCGGCGCGCTGTCGATCGTCACCGCCGACCGCGACGAGACCGCGCGGGTGATCAGCCAGGTCAAGCGCGTGATCCGCACCAGCTACTCGAACCCGCCCACGCACGGCGCCGCGATCGTCGCCGCGGTGCTCTCGACGCCCGCGCTGCGCCAGCTCTGGGAGAAGGAGCTCGCCGGCATGCGCGACCGCATCCGCGCGATGCGCGAAGACCTCGTGCGCAAGCTGCGCGAGAACGGCGTCACGCAGGACTTCTCCTTCGTCGCCCGCCAGCGCGGCATGTTCTCGTACTCGGGCCTGAACCCGGCGCAGGTCGAGCGGCTGCGCAACGAATTCGGCATCTACGCGGTGACCACCGGCCGCATCTGCCTGGCCGCGCTGAACAGCCGCAACATCGACTACGTCGCGAAGGCGATGGCGGCGGTGATCAAGGGGTGAACTTGCGGGCG
This sequence comes from uncultured Burkholderiales bacterium, assembly GCA_937872345.1. Classification (GTDB taxonomy): domain Bacteria; phylum Pseudomonadota; class Gammaproteobacteria; order Burkholderiales; family Burkholderiaceae_E; genus Zeimonas. Next base: position 5,274 of record CALMSQ010000106.1, read on the forward strand.
CGCATGATACTGTATAAATTTTCAGTATCATGCCGCGCGCGAACACGAAATCGATCGGCGAACTGGGCGTCGCGCGAACCCTCACGCGCCTGCTCGAAAGCGGCTACGCCGTAAGCCTTCCGTTCGGCGACAACCTTCGCTACGACCTGGTCGTCGACGATGCGCAGCGCCTCTTGCGCGTCCAGTGCAAGACTGGGCGACTGGACGACAAGGGCTCCATCGCATTCCCGGTATGTTCGTGCGCAAACCACCGCGGACTCGGGCGGCGCGACTACCACGGAGACGTCGATGCGTTTGGCGTCTATTGTCCCGAGACCGACTCCGTCTACCTGGTCCCCATCGGTGCGTTGGAGGGATGTCGGCGGGAAGTTCGTCTTCGTGTTGGACAGGCGCGAAATGGTCAGGTGAAACGGACGCGCATGGCGGCGAGCTTCCTCCTGGGAGCGTCCGACGATTCGACACGCGCAGGCATCTCAAGCTAGAATTGCAGATTATTCCCCGATAGCTCAGTCGGTAGAGCGACGGACTGTTAACTTGATGGCAGCCCACGCGGGAAACCGTGTGGTGAAAACACCCCTAATTCGGGGAACCCTAAGGCGCAATGCGCTAAGGCAATCCCGAGCAAGCAGGCTTAGGTCGCAGACCGACGCCGGGCATGTGTAGAGACTTTACGGGGTGCGCCTAACGCGGGCGAAGCGCGCAAGCGAATCGTTCGCCAAGGCGAAGAGAAAGTCCAAGCCGGTTGGAAACTTCCGGGCACTTGTAATCCGCAGGTCCCTGGTTCGAGCCCAGGTCGGGGAGCCAATCCGAAGGCCGGCGCGCGCAGCGCGCCGGCCTTTTTTTTCTTGCGCCTCGCTGCGACGGCGACGCAGGTATACGCTGCGGGGAGTGCCCCGCCGTTGCCGAGCCCAGGCCTGCCCATGACCAACTTCCGTCCGCCGCGGCGCGTGCCCGCCTGGCTCGCCGCCTTCAGGACCGCGACGCTCGCGTCGCTGGTGGGGCTGGCCGGCTGCAGCACGGTCGTGCGCTCGCCGGCCGTCGACCCTCCCCTGAACCTCGGCGGCGACGAGGTCACGGTCCAGAGCGTCGACTGCTCCGCCGACGGCTCGGTCGTCGCGGCCGGGTGGGTCGACTCGGCTCGCGGACTCGAGGGCGTCGTGCTGCGATCGGCCGATCGCGGTGCGACCTGGCATCGCGTCGCGCTCGAGCCCGATGCCCCCGGCGTCGCCCTCTCGCTGTTGAGAGTGCCCGCCCGCGACGGGCCGGGCACCCTCTACGCGTCCGGCTATCGCGTCGGCAGGAGCCTGTTCGATGGCCAGCTCGCTTCGTCCTTCCCTCCCGCGCACTGGTGGACGGCGCAGGCGAGCGGCGCGACCTGGCGGCGTGCCCAGGCGCCGATGCCGCTCTTCCCCACCCGTGACCCCTCGCGGCGCATCCCGCCGATCGTCGTCGCCGGACGCTCGGGCACCCTCGTCTCGGTCCACGACCACCCCGAGCCGGGGTTCTTCGACGGCGATCGGGTCGTCGTGCTGCGCTCGGTCGACGGCGGCCGCAGTTGGGCCGAACAGGTCCTGCCGCAGCTGACCTACTACGCCGTCATCGTCGCCGACGCGCAGGGCCGGCTCGCGATGGCCGGCCTCGCGCGCGACCGCGCAGCCATGCTTTGGTCCGGCGACGCGGGCGCGACCTGGACCGAGGTCTTCCTGCCCGCACCGGCGAGCCGCAACCTGCGCGTGTACCGCAACCCCGACGCAACGCTGATCGCCTACGAAGCCGCCGAGATCGAATCGCACGGGATGAGCACGCACCTGTACCGTTCGGACGATGGCGGCAGGACCTGGAGCGTGCCCGCAGCCTTCCGGGCGGGCCGCGTCGTGGCGCTGACCGGCAACGCGCGCGGTCGCCTCGTGGCGCTGACGTCGTCGGGAGTCGTGCTGGTTTCGGACGATGCAGGCCGCCGCTGGCGGGGCGCCGCGAACCGGACGATTCCGCGCACCTCGCTCGAGGCCGCTTCGATGGTCGCCGCGGGCGACGGTGTGATCGTGGCGACGCTCGATCGCGCAACGTTCATCCGCTCGACCGACTGGGGCGAGACCTGGCGCCCTGTCGACTCCGGCCTGCCCGACGGCCAGTACGCGCTGTCGGAGAGCTGCACCGACGGCCGCGGGCTGATCGTCGTCGCCGGCTCGGCCGGCGCGATGACCCGCTCGATCGACCACGGCGCGACCTGGAGCGCGGCCCGGATGGAGCAGGTGCGACAGCGATAAACAGTCGCGCATTGATCCGACGCAATGCGACCCTCGCGCCCCGGGCGATAGCCTGCGGGGCATCATCGAGGCACGCATGGACATCATCCGCAAGGAGCCCGCAGGACTGCCGGTTCGCCCGAACCTGGTCGACTACGACGCCGAGCGCGCCGGATTCTCGTGGGCGAGCGCCCGGCGCTCGCTCGACGGCCTGCCTGGCGGCCGCGGGCTGAACATCGCGCACGAGGCCGTCGATCGCCACGCTGCGGGCCCGCGCTCGACGCGGATCGCGCTGCGCTGGCTCGGCCGCGACGACGCGACTCAGGACATCACCTACGCGCAGTTGCGCGACCTCACCTCGCGATTCGCCAACGTGCTCGCCGGCCTGGGCATCGGCGCCGGCGATCGAGTGTTCCTGCTGTGCGGGCGCATTCCCGCCCTGTACGTCGGTCTGCTCGGCGCGCTCAAGCACCGCTGCGTGGTGACTCCGCTGTTCTCGGCGTTCGGCCCCGAGCCGATCGTGACACGGATGGAGATCGGCAGCGCCAGGGTGCTGGTGACGACGACGAGCCTGTATCGACGCAAGGTCGAATCGATCCGCGCCCGACTGCCCTCGCTCGAGCACGTGCTGCTGGTGGACGACGAGGGCGGCGCGACGCTCCCCCACGGTACGCAGGCGCTGCAGGCGCTGCTCGACGCAGCCAGCCCCGCCTACGAGATCGGAGCGACCGATCCGGAAACGCCGGCGCTGCTGCACTTCACCAGCGGCACGACCGGCAAGCCCAAGGGCGCCCTGCACGTCCACCAGGCGATCGTCGCCCACTATGCGACCGGCCGCCTCGCGCTCGACTTCCATGCCGACGACGTGTTCTGGTGCACGGCCGACCCGGGCTGGATCACCGGCACCTCGTACGGCGTCATTGCGCCGCTCGCGCACGGGATCACGCAGGTGGTCGACGAGGCCGACTTCGATGCCGAGCGGTGGTACGCGATCCTCGGCCGCGAACGCGTCAGCGTCTGGTACACGGCGCCGACGGCCGTGCGCATGATGATGAAGACCGGGGCGGAAGCGGCGCGTCGCCACGCGTTCCCGAAGCTGCGGTTCATCGCCAGCGTCGGCGAGCCGCTGAATCCGCAGGCGGTGAGCTGGGGCGTCGAGGCATTCGGCCTGCCGATCCACGACAACTGGTGGCAGACCGAGACGGGCGGCATCATGATCGCCAACTTCGCGGCACTCGACATCCGTCCCGGATCGATGGGCAAGCCGCTTCCGGGCATCGAAGCGGCGGTGGTGCGGCGCACGCCGGGTGGCGGCGCCGAGCCGGTCGACGACCCGGCATTCGAGGGCGAGCTGGCGCTTCGCGCCGGCTGGCCGTCGATGTTCCGCACCTACCTGCACGACGAGGCTCGCTATCGCAAGTGCTTCTCGGGCGACTGGTACCTGACCGGCGACCTCGCGCGCCGCGACGCCGATGGCTACTACTGGTTCCTCGGCCGCGCCGACGACATGATCAAGTCCGCCGGCCACCTGATCGGCCCGTTCGAGGTCGAGTCCGCGCTGATGGACCACCCTGCCGTGCACGAGGCCGGCGTGATCGGCAAGCCCGAGCCCGTCATCGGCGAAGTCGTCAAGGCGTTCGTGGCGCTCAAGCCCGGCTTCGAGCCGAACGAGGCGCTCAGGCGCGAGCTGCTCGGCTTCGCCCGCAAGCGGCTCGGGGCGGCGGTCGCGCCCAAGGAGATCGACTTCGTCCCCGGACTTCCGAAGACGCGCAGCGGCAAGATCATGCGCCGGCTGCTGAAGGCGCGCGAGCTCGGCCTGCCCGAAGGCGACACGTCGACGCTGGAGTCGACGTGAGCGTCGGGCGCGACGAGGCGCGCCGGCTGCTGTGGCAGATGCTGCGCATCCGGCGCTTCGAGGAGAAGTGCGCGCAGCTCTACAGCGCGGGCAAGATCCGCGGCTTCCTGCACCTGTACATCGGCGAGGAGGCGATCGCGGCCGGGGCGATGCCCGAGCTGCGCGACGACGACAGCATCCTCGCCACCTATCGCGAGCACGGCCACGCGCTGGCGCGAGGCGTCGCTGCGGGGGCGATCATGGCCGAGATGTTCGGCAAGCGCGAGGGCTGCAGCGGCGGACGCGGCGGATCGATGCACCTGTTCGACGTGGCGAGGCGCTTCTTCGGCGGCAACGCGATCGTCGGCGGCGCGCTGCCGATGGCGGCGGGCTTCGCGCTGTCCGAGAAGTTGCGCGGCACCGACCGCGTCGCCGCCTGCTTCTTCGGCGAGGGGGCGATGGCCGAGGGCGAGTTCCACGAGGCGGCCAACCTCGCCGCGCTGTGGCGGCTGCCGGTGCTCTTCCTGTGCGAGAACAACCTCTACGCCATGGGCACGGCGCTGGGCCGCTCGGAATCCAACGTCGACCTGTGCGAGAAGGCGCACAGCTACGGAATGCACGCGCTGTCGGTCGACGGCATGGACGTGCTCGCGGTGCGCGACGCGGCGCGCCGCGCGGCCGACTCGGTGCGCAGCGGCGAGGGGCCGATGTTCGTCGAGTTCCGCACGTACCGTTTCCGCGCGCACTCGATGTTCGACCCCGAGCTCTACCGCGACAAGGCCGAGGTCGCCGAATGGAAGAAGCGCTGCCCGATCGAGCGCTTCACCTGCGACGCGCTCGGCCGGCAGTGGCTGACCGAGCCCGACGTCGCGGCGATCGAGCGCGAGGTCGCCGCCGAGATCGACGCGGCCGTCGCGTTCGCCGAGGCGGGCACCTGGGAACCGGTCGAGCAGCTCACCCGCGACGTCTATGCGCGCGCGCCGGGCGCGCCGGAGACACCCGCATGAGCGCGACGAGCCGCACGACCTACCGCGAGGCGCTACGCGCCGGCCTGCGCGACGCGCTGGCACGCGACGAGCGCGTGTTCCTGATGGGCGAGGACGTCGGCCGCTACGGCGGCACCTATGCGGTCAGCAAGGGCCTGCTCGAGGAGTTCGGCGAGGCCCGGGTCCGCGACACGCCGCTGTCGGAATCGGCGTTCGTCGGCGCCGGGATCGGCGCGGCCATCAACGGCATGCGCCCGATCGTCGAGGTGATGACCGTCAACTTCAGCCTGCTCGCGCTCGACCAGATCGTGAACAACGCGGCGACGCTGCGCCACATGTCGGGCGGACAGATCAACGTGCCGGTGGTGATCCGCATGACGACCGGCGCCGGCCGGCAGCTGGCGGCCCAGCACTCGCACAGCCTGGAGGTCTGGTATGCGCACGTGCCCGGGCTGCGCGTGCTCGCCCCGGCCACGCTGGCCGACGCGCGCGGGATGCTGTGGACCGCGCTGCAGGATCCCGATCCGGTGATCGTCTTCGAGCACGCGATGCTGCTGCCGATGGAAGGCGAGCTCGCCGACGACGCCGGCGCGGTCGACATCGACCACGCCGCCGTTCGGCGACCGGGTTCGCAGCTCAGCCTGATCACCTACGGCGGGTCGCTGTTCAAGTGCCTCGAGGCGGCCGAGGTGCTCGCGAACGAGGGCATCGACGCGGAGGTGCTCGACCTGCGCACGCTGCGCCCGCTCGACGTCGAGGCGATCGTCGCGAGCGTCTCGAAGACGCGCCGCGCGGTCGTCGTCGACGAAGGCTGGAAGACCTGTAGCCTGGCCGCCGAGATCGTCGCCACGATCGTCGAGCACGCGTTCTACGACCTCGACGCGCCGCTCGCGCGGGTGTGCAGCGCCGAGGTGCCGATCCCGTATCCGAAGCACCTCGAGGACGCGGCGCTGCCGCAGGTGGCGCGCATCGTCGCCGCGGCCCGCGAGGTGGCCCGGCAATGATCGAGTTCCGCATGCCCTCTCTCGGGGCCGACATGGAAGACGGCGTCTTCGTCGATTGGCGCGTCGCGCCCGGCGATCGCGTCGCGCGGGGACAGGTCGCCTGCGTCGTCGAGACGCAGAAAGGCGCGATCGAGGTCGAGATCTGGGACGCGGGGACGGTCGCGAGGCTGGTCGCCGAGCCGGGCCAGAGGATCCCGGTGGGCCGGACGATGGCGATCGTCGCCGCCGAGGACGAAGACTGGCAGGCCGTCGCGGCGTCGAGCGCGACGGCCGCGGCGCCGGCCGTCGCCCCCGCGACCACCACGGCTGCGGCGGCCCCCGTGCGCGCTGCAACCGCCGGACCCGCGATGCAGGCCGCCGTGTCGCCCGCCGCCGCAGCGAGGCCCACCGCCCGGCCAGGCCTGCTGCCCCGCGCGTCGCCTGCTGCGCGCAAGCGCGCTGCCGAGCTGGGCGTCGATCTCGACGCGCTGGCCGCCGCCACCGGCGGCGCGCCGATCAACGTCGCCGACGTCGAACGCGCCGCTGCGGCTCCTGCGGCACCGGCGCCGGCCCCCTCGGCAGCCCCCTCCGCCGCCCCGTCTACCGCCGCCTCGGCTGCCGCGGCCGCGGCGCAAGCGCCTCCCGCCGGGACTGCGCCGGGCGCGGCCCCGTCTCCCGAGGCGGCGATGCGCGCGGCGATCGCCGCGGCGATGGCGCGGTCCAAGCGCGAAATCCCGCACTACTACCTCGGCACCGAGATCGACGTCGAGCGCGCACTACAGTGGCTCGAGCGCTTCAACGAGGGACGCCCGCTCGCCGGCCGGGTGCTGTTCGCGGCGTTCGCGCTGCGCGCCGTCGCCCTCGCGTTGCGCGCCGTGCCCGACCTCAACGGCCAGTTCGTCGACGGGCGCTTCCGACGATCGGAGGCGATCCACGTCGGCGTCGTCACGTCGCTGCGCGGCGGTGGCATCGTGGTGCCCGCGGTCCACGACGCGGACCGGCTCGAGCTGCCCGACCTGATGGCATCGCTTCACGACGTGCTGGCGCGCGCGCGCAGCGGCCGCCTGCGCAGCTCCGATCTCGCCGACTCGACGATCACGGTGACCAATCTCGGCGACCTCGGCGTCGAGACGGTCTACGGGGTGATCTACCCGCCGCAGGTCGCGCTGGTCGGGCTCGGACGCGTGCTCGCCCGCCCTGCGGTGCGCGACGGCGCGATCGTCGCGACGCGCACGATGAACGCGACGCTGTCCGGCGATCACCGCGTCACCGACGGGCTCACGGGCGCGCGCTTCCTGTCGGCGTTGCGCGAGAGATTCGAACACCCGGAGGCCCCATGACGACGACGACGCTGGCCGGCATCAGGCAGGCGGTGATCGACAGTGTCCAGGCGATCGCGCCCGAGGCGGACTTCGCCACGCTCGATCCGCGGCGCCCGTTTCGCGAGGAGCTCGACCTCGACTCGTTCGATTTCCTGAACGTGCTGATCGAGTTGCACGCCCGGCTCGGGGTCGAGATTCCGGAGGCCGACTATGCCAGGGTGGGGACGCTGGAGGCGCTGCTCGCCTATCTCGCGGCGCGGCTCGACGCGCGCTCAGGCCCATGACCGCCCTCCTCACCGATCTCTACCAGCTCACGATGATGCAGGCCTACCTCGACCGGGGCATGGACGAACCTGCCGTGTTCGAGTTGTTCGTGCGCAAGCTGCCGGCGCAGCGCAACTTCCTCGTCGCCGCAGGACTGGAGCAGGCGCTCGACTTCCTCGAGTCGCTGGCGTTCACCGAGCCCGAGATCGAATGGCTGGCGCGCCAGGGCGGATTCTCCGCCGGCCTGCTCGAGCGTCTGCGCGGCTTCCGGTTCACCGGCGACGTCGACGCCATGCCGGAGGGCACCGTGTTCTTCGCCGACGAGCCGGTCCTGCGCGTCACCGCGCCGCTGCCGCAGGCGCAGCTGGCCGAGAGCCGCCTGCTCAACATCGTCCACCTGCAGACGCTGATCGCCTCGAAGGCGGCGCGCATCGTGCTCGCCGCCGGCGGGCGCCAGCTGGTCGACTTCGGCATGCGCCGCGCCCACGGCGCCGAAGCGGCGCTGTTCGCGGCGCGTTCGGCCTGGCTGGCCGGCTTCGACGGCACGGCGACCGCAGAGGCCGGGCTGCGATACGGCATCCCCGTCTTCGGCACGATGGCGCATTCGTTCGTCCAGGCGCACCGCAGCGAGCGCGAGGCCTTCGAGAACTTCGCGCGCGCGCGCCCGCATCGCCCGGTGATGCTGGTCGACACCTACGACACGGAGGCCGCGGTCGCCAGGGTCATCGACCTGTACCCGAAGCTGGCGGCCGAGGGCATCCACGTCGGCGGGGTGCGCCTCGACAGCGGCGATCTCGCGGCGCACGCGAAGGCGGTGCGCGCGATGCTCGACGCCGCCGGGCTCCGGCAGGTGATCGTCTTCGCGAGCGGCAACCTCGACGAGCAACGGATTGCGCGCCTGCTCGCCGACGGTGCGCCGATCGACGGATTCGGGGTCGGCACTGCGCTGGACACCTCCAGCGACGCGCCGACCCTCGACGCGGTCTACAAGCTGCAGTCGTACGCCGGCGTCGCGCGCCGCAAGCGCTCCGAGGGCAAGGCCACGTGGCCGGGCATCAAGCAGGCCTGGCGACTCTACGACGTGCAGGGCCGCTTCGCCCGGGACCGGGTCGGGCTCGCCGACGATGCGGGCGACGGCGAGCCGCTGCTGCAACCAGTGATGCGGGCGGGCCGGCGGCTGCCGTCGACCGGGACGCTGGCGCAAGCGCGCAGCCGTTGCGCCGCGCAGCTTGCGCGCCTGCCCGAAGCGCTGCGCGCGCTCGAGCCCGCTGCGTCGCCCTACCCGGTCGAGATCTCGGACACGCTTCGCGCGCTGGCGCGCGAGGTCGATGCCGCCACGGCCTGACGCGGACTCGCCGATGGCTGGATCGCCCGCCGTCCCCGATGCCGATCCCGGCACCGAAGCCCGCCTCGGCTTCCTGATGTCGCGCGCCGCGCACGGCGCCGACCCCGCCTCCGCACAACTGGTCGAGACGCACATGTCGTGGGTCATCGTCGCGGGCGAGCGCGTGCTGAAGATGAAGAAGCCGGTGCGCTACCCCTTCCTCGACTTCTCGACGCCGGCGCTGCGCGAGCGCAACTGCCGCGAGGAGATCCGGCTGAACCGGCGCTTCGCGCCGCAGATCTACCTGGGCCTGCTCGCGCTGCAGTGGCACGACGGCCGCTTCGCGCTGCTGCCGGAAGATCGCCTGCCGGCCCCGGGCGCCACCGTCGACTGGCTGGTGCTGATGCGCCGCCTGCCGGCCGAGCGCATGCTCGATCGCGTGATCGCGGCCGGCACGCTTCGGCCCGCCGACGTCGACGCGGTCGTCGCGGTGCTCGCCGAGTTCTATCGGCGCGCCGAGCGCAGCGCGATCGAAGCCGACGCGTACGTCGGGCGCTTTCGCCGCGAGCAGGCGATCAACCGGCAGATCCTGCTGCACCCCCGGTTCGCCGCAGTCGCCGCCGGCGATTCGCTCGACCGGCTCGACGCCGCGAACGACGTGCATGCGGCGACCTTGCGTCGCCGCGTCGTGCAGGGCATGGTCGTGGACGGCCACGGCGACCTGCGTCCGGAGCACGTGTGCCTGAACCATCCCCCGGTCGTGATCGACTGCCTGGAATTCAGCGCGGAGTTGCGCCAGGTGGACCCGTTCGACGAACTGGCCTTCCTGGGCCTGGAGTGCACGGTCGCCGGCGCACCGTGGGTCGCGCAGCGCCTCGTCGACGGCGTGGCTGCGGCGCTCGGCGACCGGCCGCCGCAGGCCCTGGTGCACCTGTACACGGCCAACCGGGCCGCGCTGCGCGCCCGCCTCGCGGTCGCCCACCTGCTCGATCCGCAGCCGCGAACGCCCGAGCGCTGGCTGCCGCTCGGTCGACGCTACCTCGGCCAGGCAGTGCTGGCGCTCGACGCGCTCGATCGCTGCAGCCGATAGCTACCGCGCCGCGTGCGCGTGCCGGATCGCGTCGGCGAACAACGGCGCGCAGGACACGACCTGCAGCTTGCCGCGCACCGGGGCCTGCGCGCTCAGGCGGAAGGCCGGGACGCTGTCGGTGACGACCAGCCGGTCGATCGCGTCGTCGGCCAGCACGGCGGCCGCCTGTTCGATGAACAGGCCGTGGGCGGCGCAGGCCACCACCGACACGGCCCCGGCGCTGCGCAGGGCGACCGCCGCCTGCCGCATCGTCTCGCCGCTGCCGATCAGGTCGTCCAGGAGCAGCACCGTGGCGCCCGCGACGTCGCCGGCCACCAGCCCGAAGGTCGACATGACGCCGGCGCTGCGGCGCTTGTCGACCATCGCGAAGCCTACCGGCGTCGCCAGTTGCTCCTCGAGGGACTCGCGCCAGAGCTGCGCGCGCTTGACGCCGCCCGGATCGGGGGACGCGACCGCGAGCGCGCCGCCGCCGGCCAGTGCGCGCGCCGGCGCGGCGAGCGCCCGGTGCGCCTCCAGGCTCGTCGCCGGTATCCGGAACGCGTTCTGGAACGCGGCGACGTTGTGCGCCTCGAGGACGATCAGCGCATCGGTGCCGACCGCCTCGAAGAGCTGCGCCACATAGCGCAGCCCGACGGGGTCGTGCGGCTTCGTGCGCCGGTCCTTGCGCGCGTAGGCCAGGTACGGCACGACCGCGGTCACCCGCGCCGCACCGTGGTCGCGAAGCGTCGCCACGAAGGCCAGCAGCCGCCACAGCTTGTCGTGCGGACTGTCGACCGGCCCCCCGTGCAGGCCGAGCACGACGCACGCGTCGGCGCCTCGCACGTCGACCAGCGGACGCAGCTTGCACTCGCCGTCGGGAAAACGGCGCTCCTCGTGCGCCGCCACGGACACGCCCAGTTCGCGCGCCAGCGCGGCGGCGAACGCGCTGTCGGTTTCGAGGGAAAACAGCATCACCTGGCACGTCCTCCTGTCGATGGCGGCGAATCGGCCGATGCGCGCTCGCCCCAGGCCGTCGTCGCGAACGCGTGCACGAAAGCCTCGAACCGGTCCTCGGGAAGGCCGTCGATGCCTCCGGCCGAGGCGCGCCCGGCGCCGCCGAAACGGCGGCACAGGTCGCTCGCGCCCCCCGGCGCGTCGATCGGCGCGCGCACGCTCACCACCAGCGCGCCGTCGGCCGTGCGCCTGGCCACGGCGTGGGCGCGACGCGGGTGCGCGACCGCCAGTTCGTTGGCGAAACTGCCGATCACCCGCCGGCTCCACGGCGCGTCGGGAAGCAGGTAGACCGCGCCCGCAGCCCCCTCCCACCAGGGAA
>CALMSQ010000107.1:0-10105 GCA_937872345.1 uncultured Burkholderiales bacterium
TGGAGCATGTGCTGGCCGACGAGGAACACGTTGTTCTCGAACAGCGCCGACTGCACCTCCATGCCCTTGCCGGTGATGCCGCGCTGGATCAGCGCGCCGAGCGCCCCGATCGCGCCGAACAGGCCGCCCATGATGTCGTTGACGCTGGTGCCGGCGCGCAGCGGATCGCCGGGGCGCCCGGTCATGTAGGCGAGCCCGCCCATCATCTGCACCACCTCGTCCAGCGCGGTACGGTGCTCGTAGGGGCCCGGCAGGAAGCCCTTGTGGCTCACGTAGATCAGGCGCTCGTTGCGCTTCGCGAGCGACGCGTAGTCGAGCCCGAACTTCACCAGCGCGCCGGGCTTGAAGTTCTCGACGACGACGTCGGCGCTGGCAGCCAGCCGTCGCGCCGCCTCGGCGCCCTCGGGCTGGCGCAGGTCGATGCCGATGCTCTTCTTGTTCCGGTTGAACATCGGGAAGAAGCCCGCACCCGCGCCGAGCAGCCTTCGCGTGTTCTCGCCCTCGACCGGTTCGACCTTGATGACTTCGGCACCCATGTCGGCGAGTACCATCCCGCAGGTCGGGCCCATCACCATGTGGGTGAACTCGACCACGCGCAGGCCCGCGAGTGGCTGCGGCGCGGCGGGGGTTGCGTCGGCGCGGCTCATACGGGACTCTGGCAGAGACGCATGGCGTCAGGGTCGGCTCGCATGTCGCTCAGGCCGGTTCGCGCAGCGTCTTCGGCAAGCCGGCGCGCCACAGCGTGCCGTGCAGGGTCTCGCCTTCGAGCCACTGCGCGACCCTCGCGCGCAGCGCGAGCAGCGCGTCGATGTCGAGCCCGGTCGGCTCGCCCATGCTCGCGAACAGCCAGGCGACGTCCTCGGTGGCGACGTTGCCGCTCGCACCGGGCGCGTGCGGGCAGCCGCCGATGCCGGCCAGGCACGCGTCGAAGCGCCGGACGCCGACCTGCCAGGCCGCGAAGACGTTGGCCATGCCGAGCCCGCGCGTGTCGTGGAAGTGCCCGCAGGCGAGCCGGTCGCCGGCGATCGCGAAGCTGCGCTCGAACAGCTCGCGCACCGCCTTCGGGTCGGCGTAGCCGACGGTGTCGGCCAGCCCCACGCGATCGACCCCCGTATCGAGCACCGCGCGCAGCAGGCGCAGCACCTCGTCGGGCTCGACGCGGCCCTGGATCGTGCAGCCGAACGCGGTGCTGATGCCGACTTCGAGCAGGCACTTCGAGCCGGCCGCATCGCGCTCGGCGCGGATCGCCGCGATCTCGGCCACCACGTCGTCGGGCGCCTTGCGCAGGTTGGCCAGGCTGTGGGCACGGCTCGCCGACAGCGGCAGCAGCATCGAGTGCGCGCCGCTCTCGATCGCCCGCTGCGCGCCCTTCAGGTTCGGCACCAGCACCGAGACGACGAGGCCCGGCAGCGTGCGCGCGAAGGCGACCAGTTCCGCGGTGTCGGCCAGTTGCGGCAGCAGCCGCGGCGGCACGAACGACCCGACCTCGATCTCGCGCAGGCCGGCGGCGTGCGCGTCGCGCAGCCATTCGAGCTTGCGGTCGGTGGGCAGCGTGCGCGCGATGCTCTGCAGGCCGTCGCGCAGCCCGACCTCGCGAAGGGCCACCTTCGGCGTCGATGCATTCATCGGAACGATTCTAGGCATTCCTGCGCGGATCGTTCGTGATTTCTGGGAACCCCATTCGTTCCGTTGCGTCATGCCAGAATGTGGTTCCCCGAACCCGGTTCCCCGATTTTCGGGAGCCCGCCGGTCACCCGCCATGCCGCGCCACTTCGATCCCGTCACGCTCAGGCTGTTCGTCGCCGTCTGCGAGGAGCGCAACATCGCGCGCGCCGCGGCGCGCGATTCGCTGGTGGCCTCGGCCGTCAGCAAGAGAATCGCCGCCATCGAGCGCGAAATCGGCACCGCGCTGCTGGTGCGCGGCCGGCGCGGTATCGAGCCGACTGCGGCCGGCGAAGTCCTGCTGCGGCAGGCGCGCGACGTGCTGGGAGCGATGGAGCGCATGCACGTCGAGATCAGCGAGTTCGCCACCGGCGTGCAGGGCAGCGTGCGCGTGATGGCGAGCGTCTCGGCACTGGCCGAATGTCTGCCCGACGACATCGCCGCGTTCCTCGCGCGCTACCGCTCGGTACGAGTCAGTCTCGACGAAGGGGTGAGCAGCGAGATCGTGCGTGCGGTGCGCGAGGGTGCCGCCGACCTGGGCGTGCTGTGGGACGCCGGCGCGCTCGCCGGACTGCGGACCGCGCCCTATCGGTCGGACCACCTGTGCGTCGTGGTGCACGCCGCGCACCCGCTCGCGCGGCACAAGCGCCTGCGCTACGCGCAGACGCTCGACCACCCTTCGGTGGGCGTCGCACCCGGAGGCATGGTCGAGGCGATGCTGCGCCGGCAGGCGGCGCTGGTCGGCCGGGCGCCGGCCAACCGGATCCAGGTCTCGGGGCTCGACGCGGCGTGCCGCATCGTCGCCGCGGGGCTCGGGCTGGCCATCCTGCCGCGCGAGGCGATCACGCCGACCGCCAGCGCGACCGGCCTGGTGGTCGTGCCGCTCGCCGATCCGTGGGCGGTGCGCCGCTTCGTGATCTGCTGGCGATCGGACGAGACGCTGTCGGCCAGCGCGCGGGTGCTGGTCGAGCACCTGCGGCAGCAGGCCGCGCCCGGCGTCACGCCACCGGCGGCTCGAAGTGCAGCGCCCCGGCGATCCGGTTCCAGGCGTTGATCGCGCCGACCGAGGCGGTCAGGAACGCGATCTCGGAGCGGGTGAACTGCGCCTGCACCTGCGCGTACGTGGCATCGGAGACGCTGTGCCGGTCCATCCGCGTCAGCGCCTCGGTCCAGGCCAGCGCCGCGCGCTCGCGCGCCGTGTAGACGCCGACTTCGCGCCACGCTGCGAGCAGGTCGAGCTTGGGCGCCTCGACGGCGAGCTTGCGCGCCATGTTCAGGTGGTACTGGATGCAGAACGCGCAGCCGTTGATCTGCGACGCGCGGACCTTGATCAGCTCGGTGAGCGGCTTCTCGAGCCCTGAGTCGTCGACCGCCTTGCCCAGCGCGCGCAGCGCGGCGACGGCGGCCGGGGCGATCTCGTCGAAGGCGGCGCGGTCGATCCGCGGGGAGGGTTCAGGGGCGTTCATGCGGGAGTTCCTCGTGGATGGAAGGGGGCGTCGGCGGCGAGTGTAGACGCCGTTGCCGCCGCCGGTCGAATCGACCCCGAGACCGACGAGCGGTCGGCGCTCGCGGTCCGGAGGCGGCAGCACCGTGCAGGGTGTCACGCGCCCGACCCGGGCCGGATATACAATGGGAAAAGTTTCCATTTTTTGGCTTTTCCCACCCGACGGAGCAACCCATGGCATCCGCAAAGAGCCTCTTTCGCAGCAGGACGGTCGGCCTCGCTTCCATCGCGCTGAGCGCGCTCGTCCTCGTCGCTTGCGGAGGAGGCGGCGGCAGCAGCACGTCGGCAACGACCAAGTCGACCTACGCGTCCGGACGGATCTCGGGCTTCGGCTCGATCGTCGTCAACGGCGTGCACTACAAGGAAGACCTCGCGCACGTCGTCGACGACGACGGCACCACGCACGACAGCAGCGAGCTCAAGCTCGGCATGGTGGTCGAGGTCGAGGCCGACGAGATCGCCGAGTCCGGCGGCGTGCGTTCGGCCGACGCACAGACCATCACGTTCAGCACGCTGATGCGCGGCCCCGTCGAGAGCAAGGGCACCGACTCGATCGCCGTGCTCGGCCAGACCGTGCACGTGACCCCGACCACCGTCTTCGACGACATGATGGCGGGCGGCCTCGCAGCGCTGAACGTCGGCGACGTCGTCGAAGTGCACGGGATGCTCGACACGTCGACCGGCGTCTACACCGCGACGCGGATCGAACCCGAGGCGGGTGCGCAGAACTACAAGCTGCGCGGCGTCGTCAGCGCCTACGATCCGGCCACGACCACGCTGCGAATCGGCGGCGCCGTGATCGACACGTCGACGGCGACGATGCCCGACGGCGGCATCCAGGCGGGCGACCCGGTGCGCGTGAAGCTCGCCACCGCCCAGGTGAGCGGCGAGTGGGTCGCCACCAGCGTCAAGCCGGTGCGCCTGCACCCCGAGGACAACGACCACAGCGAGGTGGACGGCGTCGTCACCGACTTCACGTCCGCCACCTCGTTCAGCCTCGGCGGCCTGCCGGTCGACGCCAGCAAGGCGACCTTCCCCAAAGGCACCGACGGCATCGCCAAGGGCGCCCGCGTCGAAGTGGAGGGTTCGGTCGTCAACGGCGTGCTGGTCGCCACCAAGGTCGAGCCGAAGTCCGACGCCGACGACGAGCACGAGGGCTTCGAGGTCGACGGGACCATCGATGCCGTCGACACGGTCAAGTCGACCTTCGTGGTGCGCGGCGTCACGGTGAGCTACGCCGGCAGCCCGAGCTTCCGGGGCGGCACCGCCGCGGACCTCAGCCCGGGCGACCGCGTCGAAGTGCACGGCACGCTGGCCGCCGACGGCGTCACGGTGGACGCGACGAAGATCGAGATCAAGCCCTGAACGCTGGGCCCGCGAGGGCCCGGGCAGCGTCTGCCGCCGCTCGTCACGCGGCGCGGACGCTGCCTTCTTCCAGCAGCGAGCGGATTGCCTCCTCCGCGAACCCGCTCTCGCGCAATACCTCGATGGTGTGCTCGCCCAGGCGCGGCGCATGCCGGCGAATTGACGGCGGCGTCTCCGACCACTCGGTCGGATTCGCGATCGAGGTGATCGTGCCCTCCGAAGGGTGCGCGACCTCGCCGATGAAGCCGGTCTCGCGCAGGTGCGCGTCCCGCTTCAGGTCTTCCAGCGAATACATCGGCGCGGCCGGCAAGTCGGCCTGTTCGAACAGACGAAGCCACTCTTCGGTAGTGCGCGTCGCGAGCATCTCTGCAAGGAATCCGTAGACCGCGTCGATGTTGGCGAGACGTGCGCCCTGCGACGCGAAGCGAGGGTCCTCGTCCATCATCCGCGGTCGGCCGATCACCTCGAGGAACTTGCGCCACTGCTTGTCGTTGTAGACCAGCGTGCACAAGTAACCGTCGCGCGTGCGGTACGGACGACGGCCCGTCGTCAAGCTGCGCGAATAGCCGTAGGGGCCGATCGACGGCGCGAACAGCTCGCCTGCCAAGTGCTCGCCCAGCACGACCGACGCCATTCCCTCGAACATCGGGACGTCCACCTTCTGGCCCTTGCCGGTGCGCGCGCGATGGTACAGCGCGCTGGCGACCGCGAGCGCGAGTTGAAGGCCGACGAGACGATCCGCCAGCACCAGCGGCGCGTATCGGGGGTGCTCGGCGCCGGCCTGTCGGGTCAGCCATGGCAGGCCAGACATCCCCTGCACCAGGTCGTCGTAGGCAGGCCGCGCCGCATAGCGGCCCCGCTGGCTGAAGCCGATGCCCCCGACGTAGATCAGCCCGACATTGACGGCTCGCAATGCCTCGTACCCGAGGCCCAAGCGCTCCATGGCGCGCGGGCGCAGGTTGTAGATCAGCACGTCGGCGGTCTTCACCAACTCCAGCATGACGCTACGGCCGCTTGGGGACTTGAGGTCAATCACCACTGACCGCTTGTTGCGGTTCGTGGTCAGATAGAAGTGCCCCATACGGTCCGACTTCATCGGACCGGAGAGCCTCATTACATCGCCTTCGGGCGGCTCGATCTTGATGACGTCGGCGCCGTAGTCTCCGAGCCACTGCGTCGCATAGGGGCCCATCACGACACTGGTGAGGTCGAGGACCCGCACGCCCTCGAGCGGCCCGCTCATGTTTGGCGCCCTTTCACTGCGCAGTGATGTTCGCCGACTTCACGATCTTGCCCCACTTTTCGTAGTCCGTTCGCACGAACGCGTCGAACTCCTCGGGCCTCAGCGTCCAGACGCTGTACGCCTGCGCCCTGATGCGCTCGCGTACCTCGGCCGTGTCCAGCGCCTTGATCAGCTCGCGGTTCAGCCGGTCGACGATCGGCTTCGGCGTTCCAGCAGGCGCGAACACGCCGAACCACAGGTCGCTGCCGGCCTCGGAATAGCCCGGCACGCCTGACTCGCGCATCGTCGGAATATCGGGCGCATACTCGCTGCGCTTGTCGCTGGTGACGGCCAGCGGGCGAATCTTGCCGTTACGGATCTGGGGCAAGCTGGTGACCAGGATGTCGAACATCCCGGTGATGTTGCCGGCCATCACGTCCACCAGCGCTGGCGCGCTGCCCTTATACGGCACGTGGACGATCGGCGCGCCGGTGAGCGACTTGAGAAGCTCCATCGAGAGATGGTTGGTCGCGCCAGTACCGCCCGAGCCGAGCGTCACCTTCTCCGGGTTCGCCTTCGCGAAGGCGATGAGCTCGGCAACGGTTTTCGCCGGAACGGCCGGGTTCACCACGAGCACGTTCACGTATGAGACCACCGGCGTAACGGCAGCGAAGTCCTTGCGCGGATCGTAGGCGAGCTTCGCGTAGATGTGCGGATTGATGGCCTGCGTGCCGGTGTGCCCCATCGCGATCGTGTAGCCATCCGGCGCTGAGCGGGCGAGCGTCTCCATCGCGATGCTGCCTCCCGCGCCAACCCGGTTGTCGACGATGACCGGCACGCCGAGCGACTCGCTGAGCTTCGGAGCGATTGCGCGCGCGAGAACGTCGGTCGGCCCGCCCGCGGAGAACGGAATCAGCCAGCGGATCGGTTTGCTCGGGTACTCCTGTGCCTGCGCCGGCGCGGCAGCGGCCAATGCGATCAGCGCTGCGAACATCGATTTGGCGATTTTCAGCATCTCAGTCTCCTCGTTGTAGTCACTCGACTGCAGGCGCCGGTCAGGCGCCGACCTGCTTGAGCAGCTCGCGCGCGATGATCAGTTGCTGGATCTGGCTGGTTCCCTCGTAGATCCTTAGAAGCCTGACGTCTCGGTAGAGCCTCTCGATCGGGTATTCCTTGATGTAACCGCTGCCCCCA
Source organism: uncultured Burkholderiales bacterium (assembly GCA_937872345.1). Taxonomy (GTDB): domain Bacteria; phylum Pseudomonadota; class Gammaproteobacteria; order Burkholderiales; family Burkholderiaceae_E; genus Zeimonas. The sequence continues at coordinate 6,948 of CALMSQ010000107.1, forward strand.
TGGATCTGCAGCATCCGGTCGGCGATGCGGCCGGCCGCTTCGGTCGCGAAATACTTGCAGCAGGCCGATTCCATCGTCACGTTGTGGCCGGCGTCCTTGTCGCGCGCTGCTTTCTCGACCATCGCGCGCGCGGCGTAGGCCTCGGCCTGGCTGTCGGCCAGCATTCCCTGGATCAACTGGAAGCTCGCGATCGGCTTGCCGAACTGCTTGCGCTCGATCGCGTAGCGCCTACCCTCGTCGATCAGGCGTTCGCACATGCCGGCGGCGACCGCAGCCATGTGCAGGCGCGCGTGGTCGAGCGACCTCATCGCGCTCTTGAAGCCGCCGCCCTCTCGTCCGCCGAGCAGCGCGCTCGCCGGCACGCGGCAGTTCTCGAAGATGACGTCGGACTCGTGCGAGCCGCGGAACCCCATCTTCCGGTAGGGCGCCGCGACCGTGATGCCGGGCGTGTCGCGCTCTACCAGGAACGCCGAAATGCCCGCGGCGCCCGCCTCCTTTGGTGCGGTGCGCGCGAAGACAGTGAACAGCCCCGCATGGATCGCATTGGTGATGAAGCGCTTTGTGCCGTTGATCACGAAGTAGCCACCTTCGCGAATCGCGCGCGTGGTCAGCGACGCAGCGTCGGACCCCGAGTCGGGTTCGGTCAGGCAAAACGACGCCATCATCTCGCCGGTGGCGATTCGCGGCAGGTAGCGGCGCTTCTGCTCCTCGGTGCCGTCGTTGACGATGCCCAGCGTGCCCACTCCATTGGTGGTACCAAAGTACGAGCGGAACACCGGCGACGCGTACGCGACCTCGAGGACCAGCCGGGCCTCCTCGTACATGCCCAAGCCGAGTCCGCCGTACTCCTCGGGCACGGTCATGCCGAATAGCCCGAGTTCCTTGAGCTGACGAACGATGTCGCCCGGGATCTCGTCGGTTTCCTCGACGGTCGGCTCGGCGGGAACGAGTTGCTCGCGAGCGAACCGGCGCACCGCGTCGGCGAGCAAGTGGATGGTTTCTTCACGGTCGGACATCGAGGGCGCTCCGGCGCTTCGAGAGACGGAGCCGACTATCGCACTTGAGGTATGCATCGTCCAGTATCGATCGTTTCGCGTGTGATACCCTTTCAGTATCAATCGGCCCGTCAGCCCTGCCGCCCATGGACCTGCGCCAGATTCGCCAGTTCATCGCCGTCGCCGAGACGCTGAGCTTTCGCAAGGCCGCCGAGCGCCTGCACATGTCGCAACCCCCGCTGTCGGTGTCGGTGCGGCGCATGGAACGCGATCTCGGCGCGGCGTTGTTCGAGCGTGGACGCCGCGGCGTCAAGCTGACCGAATTCGGCAAGGCGATCCTGGACGACGCGCGGCGCGTCGCGCTGTACGCGGAGCAGCTTCGTCGATCGGCCGCGATGGCGGTGTCGGGCACCGGCGGCGTGTTGCGCGTAGCGTTCGTCGGCTCGGCGACCTACCGCCTGCTGCCGCGGATCCTGCCGCGCTTCCGCGCGCGCTATCCGGGCATTTCGCTCGAACTGAGTGAAGGCACGACGACGCGGATACTCGAAGAGATCGCGCAGGGTTCACTCGACCTGGGATTGGTTCGTTACCCGGTTCTCGAGGCGCACGCGACCGTGCTGACACCAATCGAGCACGACACGCTGGTCGCGGTGCTACCGGGCGACAGCCCGCTGGGCCGGCGCAAGCGACTTGCGCTGTGCGACTTGGCCGATCAGGCTTTCGTCATGTATTCCGCGGCGGCAGCCGCCAACCTGCGAGGCCAGGTGATGCTGGCCTGCCAGGCGGCCGGGTTCACGCCAAAGGTGGTGCAGGAGGCAGTTCAGGTCCAGACCATCATCAGCCTGGTCGAAAGCGGCATGGGCATCGCGTTGGTGCCCGCGAACAGCAGCCGCCACGGGCCGGGTGGCGTCGTCTTTTGCCGACTCGAGCCAACCGATGCGTACCTGTCGGTCGCAATCGCGCTGGCATCACGCCCTGAGCCGGTGATTCCGACCGCGCTAAGGTTCCGGCAGGTGGCGATGGAGTACGCCGCGGAGGCGAAGGCGGAAGGGGGGATCGGTTGATCGAGCCCTGCCACGCAAGAGCCGGGGCATCGACAAAATGAACTTACTTCGAAGTCGTCGGGCGAATGCCCTCCGTCGCGTTCTTCTTGGCCTCCTTGGCGGCCTTCTTCTCCTTCGGGGTCGATTGCGGCTTCTTCTTCGTTTCCTTGTTGCTCTGCCTCAACTTGCCCATGGCCGTGCTCCCGAAAATCACCGGCGGATGCGCGGTGCCTCCGCAGTATAGGCCGCCCGGCCCCGCTGGCGAGCGCTAGGGGCGACGCGCGGCGATGGTGCGGCCGTCGGCCGCGTGAAGCACCAGCGCGCCGCTCTGGTCGATCGTGAACCGACGCACCTGCCCGAGCAGCTCGAAGAATAATTGCTCCTGCTGCATCAGCGCGGGCTCGCAGGCCATCATCGTCGACGCCGGCTTCGAGATCGTCAGTCCCTCGCCACTGATCGAATACCCGGCCGTGTAACGGTTGCACGAGCCGCGCCCCGCGACGCGCCCGTCGGCCGAGAACGACAGCGTCGCGCGCGAGCGGTCGACGACGCCGCGGCCGGCGACATCCTCGACCACCCACTCTGCGCCGCGCAGCAGCGTCGCCGGGTCGCCGCCGCAGCCGTTCAACGTGCGACCGGCGAACGCCACGGTGACCACGTTCGGATACGGCATCCCGGTCATCGAATCGGTGCAGTGCCGCTCGAAGAGCGTGGCCACGAGCCCGACGCCGGCAGCGGGCGCGCGAAAGCGGGTGAAACCTTCGCCGGGCTCGGCGACCGGCGTGGGCGCCTCGATGCGCGTGCGGCCATCGTCGGCCAGCAGCGTCATCGTGCGCGCGGTGATGTCGAGCCGCCAGCCGGGTTCGTTGCCGGTGGCGCGAAACGGCAGGCTCGGCGCGCGCTCGGGCACGCACTCCGGCCACGCTTGGCCGCGCACGACGACGGTCGCGCGGTCGCCCTTCGACCAGAAACTCGTCGACGGATCGCCGACCGCCTCGTAGCGCGCGCCCGAGGCCGAGCGCACGGGGCGCAGGTCGAAGGTCTCGCCGCCGGCCTCCATCCGCGTCGTGCTGCCGACGTGGCCGAACGTGACGCTGCGGTCGCCGCAGACGAGCGTGCT
>CALMSQ010000108.1:0-3571 GCA_937872345.1 uncultured Burkholderiales bacterium
ATCACCTCGCTGCACTGGATGGGTGCGTGGCCGCACGACGAGGCACAGGCAGCGGCGCTGGTCGCCTACGGCGGCACGCTGGCCGCGGTCGGCGGCGCGGTGTCGGGGACGACGAAATCGACGCACGAGGCGCTCGGGATCCCCACGCCGCAGGCGAATGCCGAGGGCTTGCGGACGACGCGGATGGCGATCTACCTGGCGCGCAACTTGCGCCTGGACGGCCTGCCCGACTACGAGCGCGAGAAGGAACTGATCCGGCGCGAGGTGCGCGGCATCGTCGATCGCGTCCTCGAGCTCGGCGACGGCGACGTGGCCGTCGGAACGGTGCGTGCGTTCGAAGCCGGCGTGCTCGACGTGCCCTGGTCGCCGAACCGGCAGGTGGCGTCGCGAGTGCTGCCGGCGCGCGACGCGGACGGCTACCTGCGCATCCTCGACCCTGGGGCGGTTCCGATGGATGCCGACGTGCTCGAGGAGCACCGTTCGCGACTGACCCGGCGCGCGCAGCGCGAGCAGGCCGAAATGGGCTACGACCTCGCGGTTTCGAGCGTCTACGAACTGTCCGAGCCACTTGGCGTCCTGCTCCCGGACAGGTGGAGCGGAGACGACTGGTCGCGCGGCGGGGAGGGGTGACGTGATGCGTGCGATCAGGATCGAGCGGTTCGGTGTCCCGGACGTGATGCAGATGCGCGAGATCGAGGCCCCGGAGCCGGGGCCGGGTGAGGTGCAGGTCGAAGTGAGCCATGCAGGCCTGAACTTCATCGACATCTACATGCGCAACGGCACCTATGCGAAGTCACAGACCTATCGGACGCCGCTGCCGATGGGTCTGGGCATGGAGGGCATCGGCCGCATCCTGGCGCTCGGCGAAGGCGTCAGCGGGCACAGTCCCGGCGAGCGCGTCGCATGGTGCCTGGCGCGCGGCAGTTATGCGCAGTACGCCTGCGTACCCGCCTGGCGCGTCGCGAAAGTGCCTGACGAAGTTCCCGACGAAGTGGCGGTGACGCTGATGCTGCAGGGTTGCACTGCGCACTACCTGAGCCATTCGGCGTTCGCGCTCGGGCCGGGCGACACCTGCCTGGTCCACGCCGCTGCGGGCGGCGTCGGCCAGTTGCTCACGCAGATCGCCAAGCTGAAGGGCGCACGTGTGCTCGCGACTGTCGGCAGCGAAGAGAAGGCCGCGATCGCACGGGCACGTGGGGCCGACGAGATCATCCTGTACCGGAGCACGGACTTTCGCGACGAGGTTCGCCGGCTTACCGATGACCGGGGGGTCGATGTCGTCTACGACTCGGTGGGCATCGATACGATTGCGCGCAGCATCCGCAGCCTGCGCCGGCGCGGAACCTGCATCCTCTATGGGGCGAGCTCGGGCCCGGTTCCGTCGATCGAACCGATCGAGCTGGGCGAAGCGGGATCGGTGTTCTTCACGCGGCCGCATCTGGCGGATTACACGGCCAGCAGCGACGAGATCGGCTGGCGTACCGGCGACCTGTTTCGCTGGGTAGCGGAAGGGCGGCTGGACGTCACGATCGACAAGATCTTTCCGCTGGAGCAGGCGGCGGACGCGCATCGGTATCTGGAGGGCGGGAAGAGCAGGGGAAAGCTGCTGTTGCAGGTTGGATGAATTCACCAGCAAGGAGGAGACGATCATGCATTCGACATCGAAAAGAAGGGCACTGGTCACCGGCGTCGTGTCGGCGTTTTCGCTGGGCTTCGCGGCCGCGGCGGCCCAGGCGCAGGACAAATATCCGTCGCGGCCGGTCGAGTTCGTCGTGCCGTGGGGACCGGGCGGCGGCGCCGACGCGGTTGCCCGCAAGGCGGGCAGGATGCTCGAGGAAAGCCTCAAGGCTTCGTTCCCGGTGATCAACGTTCCCGGCGCCACCGGGCGCACCGGCCTCAACAAGATGCTGTCCGCACAGGCCGACGGGTACACGATCTCGATCATGACCGGCGACACCTTCGGCTTGCTGGCCAACCCGGGCGCCAACTGGAGCCTCGACCAGCTGACGCCGGTGGCGATCATGATTCGGCAGCCATCGGCGTTCCTGGTGGCCGAGAACGGGCCGATCAAGACCTGGGCCGACCTCGAGCGCGAGGCGAAGATGCGGCCGGTGAAGGTGGCGGTGACCGGATTCGGCAGCCCTGACGACATGACGGTCAACTACTTCGTCAAGCGCGGATTGAAGCTGGTCAGCGTTCCGTTCGCCAAGCCGGGCGAACGCTATTCGGCGATCCTCGGCGGACATGCCGACGTGCTGTACGAGCAGCCCGGCGACGTGCGCAGCTTCATCGACGGCAAGCAGATGCGGCCGGTGCTGCTGTTTGGCGAGAAGCGCCACCCGGCCTTCACCGAGGTGCCGGTCTCGAAGGAGCTCGGGTTCGACATCACGATGCCGCAGTTCCGGATGGTCACGGTGAAGGCGGGCACAGATGCGGCGAAGGTGAAGCTGCTGTCGGACGAGCTCGAGAAGGTCGCCAGGTCCGCCGACTACAAGAAGTACCTCGAGGAGCAGCTGGCCGACGTGGACAGCTACATCCCGGCCAAGGATGCGATGAACTTCCTGCAAGGCGAGCTCGAGGCGATGAAGAAGCATGCCATCGGGAAGTGAGCCGCTGCGGATCGAGCGCCTCAGGCGGGTGCTGCCGCACCTGGTGATGCTGCTGGTCTCGGTACTGCTGTACTGGGCGGCGATGCAGATCGACACGCGCGGCGCCGAGGGCGGGCGGCGCATCGGCCCCGAGTTCTGGCCGAAGGCGATCATCCTGATCATGGGGGCGCTGTGCGTCTACGAGGTCGTCAAGCGGCTGGTCGTCAGGACGACGTTCACCGCCGAGGGGCTCACGGGCGACGTCGACCACAACCCGGCCGAGCCGGCGCCCCCGGAACCGGCGCCGGAAGCCGAGGTGGCGCCGCCCGCGCAGCGCGAGTACCCGGGGCGGCTGCTGGCCGGAATCGTCCTGATCGCGGCGTTCGCGCTCGGCGTCGACTGGCTGGGCTTTTTCGTGGCCACGGCGGCGTTCCTGTCGGCGTTCATGCTGATCGGGGGGCTGCGACGCCCGCTGCTGGCGACGGCCATCGGCGTGGCGGGCAGCTTCGCGCTGATCGTGATCTTCATGCGCGTGGCCTACATCTCGCTGCCGCTGGGCGCGGGGCCCTTTCGCGAGCTGTCGCTGGCGCTGCTGCGCCTGCTGGGCGTGAGCTGAGGAGGCGCGCGCAATGGACGTGTTGACGCACCTGTTCGGCGGCATCCTGACGGTGCTCTCGCCGGTTCACTTCCTCGTGCTGGTGATCGGGCTGGTGCTGGGCATGCTGGTCGCGGTGCTGCCGGGGCTGACGCTGGTGATGGGCGTGGTGCTCGCGCTGCCGTTCACCTACAAGATGGGCGTGGGCCCGGCGCTGATTCTCCTGACGGCGATGTACGCGTCGGGAACGTACGCGGGAGCGATCACGTCGATCCTGTTCCGGATTCCCGGCGAGCCGATGGACGTGCCCTTGCTGTGGGACGGCTACGAGATGACGCGCAAGGGGCAGGCTGCCAAGGCGCTCGGGTGGTCGCTGATGGCCTCGTTC
>CALMSQ010000109.1:0-5473 GCA_937872345.1 uncultured Burkholderiales bacterium
CCGTTCTTCAGGCCCGCGGTGGGCAGCCTGGCCACGTTCAGGCCGGGCCCGACCGGCCGCGTGGCGACATCGGCCGGCTCGCGCCAGCCATCCACACCCCAGTGCACCAGCGCGGGCTCGCGAAGGCACACCAGCAGTGCGGCGCCCTCGAAGCACGACGACGTGCGCGCCTGTTCGAGCCACACCGCGAGCCGCGGCGCCGGCCGCTCGCCGCGATAGCGATCGGCCACCGCCGACGGACAGTCGCAGGCGCGGCCGAGTGCGGCCGAGACCGCCAGCTTGACGAATTCCGCGTGCGCCCAGGCCAGCGGCATCGCCGAGCCAGTCGGGCGGCCCGGCAGCAGCCCGAGCGACGGCAGCGGCGCGCCGTCCCAGACCTGCTCGGGAATCATCCCCACGCCGCCGGCCATCGCCGCCATCGCTTCCAGGGCCGGACGCGGGTCGCGCCCGGCGAGCAGTTCGTAGTGGCCGCGCTCGCCCGCCAGCAGCGGCCACGGGCGGCCGCAGCCAGTGCCGTCGAACGGCGCCCCGTCCTCGTGCTCGCCGTAGCCGTCGCCGCTGTAGCGGCGCCAGGCCGAGCCATACGGCGTGTCGACCTTCAGCAGCGCATCGATCGCCCGCACGGTGTCGACGATCAGCGGATCGTCGGCACGGCGCAGGCCGAAGCGCACCAGTTGCAGCACGTCGGTCGCGATCTGCTCGTCGGCCGGCGGCGCCGCCTCGACCCGGTTGCGGATCGGCAGCCGCCGATGCAGCACCGACTCGCCGCCCGGCGACATCGGCGGCGCGATCCGCACGAAATAGCCGCGCACGCCCACGCGGCGCGCAAGTGCGGTGTCGAAGACTGCGGTCAGTTCTTCGATCCGCGCATTCCAGTCGTCGGCGAGCGCGAGCGCGAACTCGCGCAAGCCGGGTTCGACGAAGCGGGCGCCCGCGACCAGCGCGGCGATGCAGACCGCCAGCGTGAACGCGTTGACGCCCGCGTCCTCTTCCCAGCGATCCTGCTCGCTCGCGGGGCCGGTGCGCGCGACGAACGCGATCGCGCGCCGCACCATGTCACCGACCTCGATACCGTCGAGCGCGTCGTGCTCGGCGAGCAGCGCCGCCAGCAGCACCGGGAAAGCGGCCTCGTCGAGCTGCACGCCGCGCCAGTAAGGCGTGCCGCCGAGCCACTGGTTCTGGTGCCAGTGACCGTCGGCCTGCTGCGACGCAATCAGGTAGCGCAGGACGTTGCGCGCGCAAGCCAGTTCGCCGAGCGCGATCAGCGCGCCGGCGCATTCGACCAGGTCGCGCGGCCAGACGAGGTGGTAGCCGCCGCGCTCGTCGTGCCGGTTGCCCCAGGGCACGCTGAGGCTGGCGACGATCGCGCCGGGGTAGATCCTGTCCTGGTGCGCGCGCAGCACCATCGCCGACACCGCGACCTGCTCGCGCACCCGTGGCGACTGCGTGGGCGGCAGCCGCACCGGCAGCTCCTCGTGCCAGCGCGTCCACTGCGCCACCTGCCGCTGCCATGGATGCTCGAACGGCTGCGCGAGCGAGGCAATCGCGAGCGCGGCCGCTGCCTCGCGGCTGCTCGCCAGCCCGAGCGCGAGCACGCAGCGGCGCGGCAGCTCGCCCATCAACGCGACGTTGCCCGGTCCGGCGCGCCGATTCTCCCAGCGCATCGCCGCATGACGGTCGAAGTCCTGCCAGCCGTCGCTGGCGCCGACGTAGCCCGCACTGCCGCGCAGCCAGGCGTCGCGCTGCGCGTCGTCGACGGCAGCCAGCGCCAGGCCGAACGGCCCCTGCTCGGCCCACAGGACGCGCCGGCAGCCGTGGCGCCCCACCTCGGCGCGATTGCCGGCACCGCTGCCGCCTAGGTGCGGGGCGAGCAGCGCATACAACCGCAGCCCCGGCGCCCGGTCCGGGTCGTCCAGGCGCAGTTCGATCAGCAGCACGTCGCGCTCCGGATCGGGCGTGATCCTGAGCGCGAGCGTGAAGCGCTCGTGGCGATGCACGATGCGCGCTGCCGGCACTCCGGGCGCGGCAGTCTCGATGCGGTAGTTGCCCGCGCGCTTCACCTCGACCCAGAAGCCTGCTCCGTCGGCGACGATGAAGCCCAGGTCGCGGATCTGCGGCAGGTCGACGCGCGGAAAGTAGACCTCGTTGACGATGCCGAAGCCGGTGGTGAACCACAGCCGTGCCGCACCGAGCGTCGTGCCGACGAGATCCTTGGCGCTGCTCGTCCAGGTGGGTGCGATGCCCGGCGCTCCGGGCGCATCGCCCGGCTCGTCGGCGCGGTCCGCGACCCAGCTCATGACCGCGAGTCCGCATCCGTGCGCGATCGGGCGCGCGATTCGCCGCGCGATCGGGTGCGCAGTCCGCAGCGCGGCGCTTGCGCCGCGTCGGCCCAGAGCCGGAAACCGCCGACGAACGCGTTGGCGTTGTCGCCCAGCCGCACCTGCGCGGGCAGCGCCTGCGCATCGAGCTTGCGTGCGTTGCCTCCGCCGAGCACCACGTAGTCGGGCCGCAGCGCGGCGCGCAGCGTCTCGACCACGTCGATCACGGCCTTGCGCCACCGCTTCGTGCCGAGCCGCTGCAGGCCGCGCTCGCCGACATAATCTTCGTAGCTGCGCCCCTTGCGGTAAGGCAGGTGCGCGAGTTCCATCGCCTCGACGCGCCCGTCGACCATCAGCGCCGAACCCAGCCCGGTGCCCAGCCCGAGGAACAGCATCGTGCCGCCCTCGTAGCTGCCGATCGCCTGCATCGCCGCGTCGTTGACCAGCTTCACCGGGCGTCCGAGCGCCGCCTCGTAATCGAAACCGACCCAGCCGCGGCCGAGGTTGTGCGGCTCGCGCACCGGCCTGCCGTGCAGCACCGGGCCCGGGTAGCCGATCGAGACGACCTCGTAGCGCCAGTCACGGCTCGCATCGAGCGTGCCGCGCACCATCTGCTGCGGCGACAACCGGCCTCCCGACACGAAGGCACGCGGCTCGCTCTCGCCGCTGGCGAGCAGCTTGACGTGATGGCCGCCGATGTCGACGACGAGGATCTTCATCGTCGCGCGCGCTCCCCCGCTGCGTCGCCCGGACGGGGCAGCAGCGCGGCCGCCGCCTCGTCGGCCACGACGCAGGCGCGATCGCGGCGCACCAGGCCGGCGGGGATCGCCCGATCGCCGAGCACCAGACGCTCGAGCATCGACGCCTTCGATGCGCCGCAGGCCAGCCACAGCACGCGTCGGGCGGCGTCGAACGCCGTAAGGGTCAGCGTCATGCGCCGCCATCCGCCGTGCGCGGCAGTGACCGACACCCAGGCATCGGCCACGTGCGTGGCCGGGTCGCCCGGCATCAGCGACGCGGTGTGTCCGTCGCAGCCCAGCCCCAGGTGCACCAGGTCGAACACCGGCGGCTCGCCCAGCGTGTCGGCCAGCGCCCGGGCATAGGCTGCAGCAGCCGCCGACAGGTCGGGCTCGTCGACCGGCATCGGATGCACCTGGGCACGAGGAATCGGCACGCGTGACACCAGCAGTCGTTCGAGATCGTTCAGGTTGCGCTGGCTGCTGCCGCGCGGCGCCGCGCGCTCGTCGACCTGGAACAGCTCGACGCGACTCCAGTCGATCGGCTCGAGCGCCAGCCGTCGCAGCATCGGCAGCGGCGTCTGTCCGCCACTCAGCGCCAGCGCGAAGCGGCCTCGCGCACGCACCGCCTGCGCGGCGCGGTGCGCGACGAACGCCGCCCCGCGCCGCGCGGCCGCTTCGGCGTCGGGTGCGACGACGAGCCGCATCGCGCTCCTCATCCCTCGTTCGGCGCGCGCCAGCCGCCGCAGGCAGCGGCCAGTGCGTCGGCCTCGGCCGGCCCCCAGCTGCCCGGCTCGTAAGGATGCGGCGGCGACGCCGATGCCAGGATCGGATCGACGATCCGCCACGCGGCCTCGACGCCGTCCTCGCGCGCGAACAGGGTCGGATCGCCCCGCATCGCGTCGCCGATCAGCCGCTCGTAGGCACCCATCTGCGAACCGCGCTCGCTGCACACGAGCAGTTCGACGTCCTCGCCGAACATCCCCACGCCCGAGCGCTTGGCGCGCGCGCCGATCGCGATCGCCATCCGGTCGGGACCGAGCCCGAAGCGGAAGTAGTTGGACTGCGGCGGCACCACTTCACCGAAGACCTGCTGCGGAGGCCGCTTCAGGAACACCCGCACCTCGGTGACGGTGCTCGCCAGGCGCTTGCCGGCGCGCAACACGATCGGCACGCCGGCCCAGCGCCACGAATCGAGATGCAGCCGGACCGCGGCGAAGGTCTCGACCTGCGAGTCGGGCGCCACGCCGTCCTCGTCGCGGTAGCCGGCATACTGGCCGCGTACCACGTCGGCGGCGACCAGCGGGCGGATGCCGCGAAAGACCTTCACCTTCTCGTCGCGCAGCGCCTCGGCCCCGTCGCCGATCGGCGGCTCCATCGCCAGGTGTGCGACCACCTGCAGCAGGTGGTTCTGGATCACGTCGCGGATCGCACCGACTTCCTCGTAGAACCGGCCGCGGCCCTCGACGCCGAAGGCCTCGGCCATCGTGACCTGGATGGCCTGCACGTGATCGCGGTTCCACAGCGGTTCGAGGAAGGTGTTGGCGAAGCGGAAGAACAACAGGTTCTGCACCGACTCCTTGCCCAGGTAGTGGTCGATGCGGAAGATCGACGGCTCGGCGAAGACGCGATGCGCCGCGCGGTTCAGCGCCTGTGCCGACGCGAGGTCGCGGCCGAACGGTTTCTCGACCACCACGCGCGCGCCCGCTGCGCGGCCGGAGTCGCCGATCCCGTCGATCACCGTCGGGAACAGGCTCGGCGGCACCGCGAGATAGTGCAGCGGATGCCGGGCCGCGCCCAGCGTCTGTCGCAGCCGCCGGAAGGTGTCGGCGTCGCGGTAGTCGCCGTCGACGTAGCGCAGCAGGCCCGACAGCCGCTCGGTGGCGGCACGATCGGCGCGATCGCCGTGCGCTTCGATGCTCGCGCCCAGACGCTGGCGCAAGGCGTCGACGCCAAAGCCCGAGCGTGCGACGCCGACGACCGGTTGCTCGAAGCCGTGGTGTGCAACCAGCGCCTGCAGGGCCGGGAAGATCTTGCGGAATGCGAGGTCGCCGGTCGCGCCGAACAAGACCAGCGCATCCGATCCGGTCGGGTCCACGATCAGCTTTCCTCAGGACCGGTGGCGCGCTCGAGGTGGCCGCCGAACTCGCGGCGCATCGCCGAGAGGACGCGATTGGCGAAATCGTCGGCGTCACGCGAGGCGAAGCGCGCGAACAGCGCCGTCGCCAGCACCGGAGCCGGCACGCCGCCGTCGATCGCCGCCTGCAGCATCCAGCGCCCTTCACCCGAATCGGCGACGTGGCCGCGCAGCGATTCGAGATCGGGCTCGTTTCGCAGCGCGTCGGCGGTCAGGTCGAGAAGCCATGAGCGCACCACGCTGCCGCGGCGCCACAACTCGGCGATCTCCGCCAGGTCGAA
>CALMSQ010000110.1:0-5877 GCA_937872345.1 uncultured Burkholderiales bacterium
ATGCTGTTCGGCAAGTACCTGCTGCTGCCCGTGTTCGGCTACACGCTGTTCTCGATCCTGGCGACGATGTCCAAGACAGGGCACAACTTCATCGGACCGCTGTTCGCGGTGACGCTGATCGCGATGTTCCTCACCTACGTGAAGGACAACTTCCCGCGCGCGTACGACCTGACCTGGCTGGTGAAGGGCGGCGGCCTGCTGTCGCGCAACACGCACGTGCCGAGCCACCGCTTCAACGGCGGCGAGAAGCTGTTGTTCTGGGGCGGGCTGGTGCTGCTCGGCACGATCGTCGCGGTGACCGGCTTCATCCTCGACTTCCCGAACTACGGGCAGACGCGCGGGCAGATGCAGGATGCCTGGATGATCCACGCGATCGCGGCGCTGCTGTTCATCGCGCTGATCATGGGGCACATCTACATCGGCACGATCGGTACCGAAGGCGCGCTCGATGCGATGAAGACCGGCTACGTCGACGAGGCCTGGGCGAAGGAGCACCACGAGTACTGGTACGACGACGTCAAGGCGGGCAAGATCCCGGCGCAACGCTCGGGGCGCGGCGCGGCGAGGGCTGCCGGGTCGGCGGCGCAGGCTCAGGGCTGAGTTGCCCCTGGCGCGGGCGCCGAGTCCGGCGCCCGCAGCCTTGGTGCGGCAGCAACGAAAACGGGGGCCCGTCGGCCCCCGTTTCCTTTGGTGCTTGCCCGGCTTCGCGCCGGGGCAGGGTCAGCCTTCGCCGCCCGGTCGGGTCTCGACCTGCTGCAACGGCTCGGACACCGGCGCGCTTCGCGGACGACGCGTGCGCGGGGGCCTCGGCGGCGCAACCTCGGCCGGCTCCTCTGCGGCGGCCGGCCGGGCGACCGTTTCGACCCACTGCAGGCCGGCACCGGCCAGGATCTGCTCGAGCTCGGCCTTCGGCAACTCGACCGGCGCGATCGGTTGCGCGGGCTGAGGCGGCGCTGCCACCGGCTGCGCCTGCACGGCGACGGGCTCCGGGGCCTCGGTCCGGACGACGACCGGTTCCTCCACGGGGGCAGGGGTCGCCACGGGCTCAGGTTCGGTTGCGGCGGCCGGCTCGACCGCCGCGAACGGCAACGCCGACTGGACGGCCTGCGGCGTCGGCGTCTCTGCAGCGACGGGCGCCGGGGCCGATTCGATCACCTCGCCGGCGATGGGCTCCTGCAGCGGCTCGTCCGTCGCCGCAGCGACTTCGCGCTCACCGCCGCGCTCGCCGCCGCGTCGGCCACGGCGACGGCGGCCCCGACCGCGGCGCGCTTCGTCGCCGGCCTCGGCCCCCGCCTCGCGACCCTCCGCCCCACCGGGCATGCCCTCGGTCGCCTGGCCGGGTTCGAACGCTTCGACCGGCGCGGTGCCCACGAGCTGCGGCGCGGCGCCTTCGCCGGTCTCGGCCGTCCCGATCAGCGCCTCGCGTTCGGCGCCGACGCCGGCGCCCTCGGCACGCGCTTCGGGGCGCTGGCGACCGCCACGGCGTTCGCCACGCTCGCCTCGTTCGCCTCGTTCGCCACGCTCGGCGCGTTCGCCACGCTCGGCGCGTTCGCCACGCTCGGCGCGCTCGCCACGCTCGGCGCGCTCGCCACGCTCGGCGCGCACCCCTTCCTCCGCCTGGCGGGGCTGCGCCTCGCGCTCGGGACGGCGCTCGCGCCCTTCACGGCCCTCGCGTCCTTCACGGCCCTCGCGCGGCTCACGCCGCTCCTGGCCGCGCGGACCCCGGCCTTCGCCTTCGCCGCCGGCCGCCCGTTCGCCGCGCGGGCTGCGACCTTCGCGGCCTTCGCCGCCACGGCCCTCGCCACCGCGACGCTCACGTCCCTCGCGGCCTTCGCGACCGCCAGTCCGTTCGCGACCCTCGCGGCCGCCCGTGCGCTCGCGACCCTCGCGGGCGCCACGCGGGCGCCGACCGCCTTCGCCTTCGGCCGCGGTCGGTTCGGTGGTTGCAGGGGCCGCCATCGGCGACGCGCTCGCCTCGTTGGCGGGCTTGCGCCGGAACCAGTTCAGGATGCGTCCAAGCAGGCCATCGTCGCCGGTGGGGGCTGCTGCGACCACCGCCGTGCGGGCCACGGGACGCGGCTCGGCGCTGGCCACGGCAGGCACCGGGGCTGCGGGCACCGGGGGCGGCTGCTCGGGGGTGATTCCCTTGACGACAGCCTCCTGGCGGGGCTTGGCCGGCTCGAGCTTGCTCTCGAGATACGAGTTGTCCTCGGCCGGGGTGTCGGCCAGCGTGTGGCTGGCGCGGTAGCTGGACAGGCGTTCGTCGTCGTGGCGCAGGCGCTCGGCCTTGTAGTGCGGCGTCTCGAGGTGCTTGTTCGGGATCAGCACGATCTCGACCTTCAGCCTGGCCTCGAGCTTGTTCAGCTCGCTGCGCTTCTCGTTGAGCAGGTAGGTGGCGACGTCGACCGGCACCTGCGCGTAGACCGCAGCGGTGCTCTCCTTCATCGCTTCTTCCTGGATCACGCGCAGGATGTGCAGGGCCGACGACTCGATGTCGCGGATCACGCCGGTGCCGTTGCAGCGCGGGCAGGTGATGTGCGACCCCTCGGCGAGCGCCGGACGCAGCCGCTGGCGCGACAACTCCATCAGGCCGAAGCGCGAGATCTTCCCGGTCTGGACCCTCGCGCGGTCGTAGTGCAGGGCATCCTTCAGCCGCTGCTCGACTTCGCGCTGGTTCTTCGGGTTCTCCATGTCGATGAAGTCGATGACGATCAGGCCACCGAGGTCGCGCAGCCGCATCTGGCGTGCGGCCTCGTCGGCCGCCTCGAGGTTCGTGCGAAGCGCCGTCTCCTCGATGTCAGAGCCCTTGGTGGCGCGCGCCGAGTTCACGTCGATCGCGACCAGCGCCTCGGTGTGGTCGATGACCACTGCGCCACCCGACGGGAGCGGCACGATCCGCGAGTACGCGGTCTCGATCTGGTGCTCGATCTGGAAGCGCGAGAACAGCGGCGTGTCGTCGCGGTAGCGCTTGACCCGGTTGACCGTGTCGGGCATCACGTGCGCCATGAACTGGCGCGCCTGCTCGTAGATGTCGTCGGTGTCGATCAGGATCTCGCCGACGTCCTGCGTGAAGTAGTCGCGGATCGCGCGGATCACCAGGCTGGATTCCTGGTAGATCAGGAACGGGCCGGGCGCCGACCCCGCCGCCGATTCGATCGCCTTCCACAGCTGCAGCAGGTAGTTGAGGTCCCACTGCAGCTCTTCGGCCGCGCGGCCGATGCCGGCGGTGCGCGCGATCAGGCTCATGCCCGACGGGTAGTCGAGCTTGTCCATCGTCTCGCGCAGTTCCTGCCGGTCCTCGCCTTCGACGCGGCGCGAGACGCCACCGCCGCGCGGGTTGTTCGGCATCAGGACCAGGTAGCGCCCGGCCAGCGAGATGAAGGTCGTGAGCGCCGCGCCCTTGTTGCCGCGCTCTTCCTTGTCGACCTGGACGATGACCTCCATCCCCTCGGCGACCGCGTCCTGGATGCGCGCCTTCGACGCTTCGACGCCCGGCTTGAAGAATGCCTTCGAGATCTCCTTGAACGGCAGGAAGCCGTGGCGCTCCTCGCCGTAGTTGACGAAGCACGCCTCGAGGCTGGGCTCGACGCGGGTGATGACGCCCTTGTAGATGTTGCTCTTGCGGGACTCGCGACCCGCCGACTCGATGTCGATGTCGATCAGCTTCTGGCCGTCGACGATCGCCACGCGCAGCTCTTCGGCGTGCGTGGCGTTGAACAGCATTCGCTTCATGCAAATGACTCCGTTGCGCGCTCACGGCGTGGCGGCGCGCGTCGGCCAGCGAGCCGATGCGAACGGAAGCGGAAGGAATGCGGCGCCGTTGCGGGCGCTATGCGCTGGGGATCCGCCCAGGCGAGCGCGCGCGCGCCGGCATCGGGCAGGGCCCGGCCGGACGGACGACAGCGTTCGCAGACATGGGGTTCGGGAACCGCACTGGCTCTGCCGGCCGCCCGGAGGGCCGCCGGCTCGCATTCTTTCCGGAAAATTCCGCATCGGCCCGCGCTCCCTGCTCCCGGAGGATCGGGGAACCGCGGTTGAAGTGTTCTTCCTGTCGTGCAGGCGATCGGCTTCGATCCGCTTTCGGCGGAACCAGCCCGGTACAATCGGTTCTCGTGATACGGGATTCCGGAGTTCGATGCGCGGAACTTCTGGTTCGACGCGCTTCGCCGGAGCATCCGTGGACGCGAGCCGGTCGCCCCGCAGGGCGGCCGTTCCGGTCGGGCCGGGATCGCACACAACGGCCAAAGTATAGCAACGTGAGCACCCTGCGTACAAAAACAGTGTCGGAGCCGGCTCCGGAGCCGGTGCGGCACGTGCCCATCGACGACGACGATGCCGGCCAGCGCCTGGACAATTTCCTCGTGCGGCTGTGCCGGGAAGTGCCCAAGAGCCACCTGTACCGTCTGATCCGCAGTGGCCAGCTGCGCGTGAACGGCAAGCGCCAGGCGGCCGACTATCGCCTGCAGGCGGGCGATTCGATCCGCATCCCGCCGATCCGCCTGTCGCCCGAAGCCGCGACGGCGGCGCGCGGATCCGGCGCGCCGGCCGACGACCCCGTCAGGCGTGCCCGGGCAGGGCTGGCGCGACGTCTTCCGGTTCTTTACGAAGACGAATGGCTGCTGGCGATCGACAAGCCGGCGTCGGTTGCCGTCCACGGCGGCAGCGGCGTGTCCAGCGGGGTGATCGAGCAGCTGCGCGCGGCGCGGCCGCAGGCGCGCTTCCTGGAGCTGGTGCACCGTCTCGATCGGGAGACGTCGGGGGTGCTGCTGGTCGCGCTCAAGCGCGCCGCGCTGGTGGCCCTGCATGCCCAGCTGCGCGAGCGCGACACCGACAAGCGCTACCTCGCGATCGTCGCCGGGCGCTGGCCGCTGCGCACGCGCACGCTGGCCTGGCCGCTGCATCGCCACGAGGCGCCCGATGGTGACCGGCGCGTGTCCGTGAAGGCGGGCGGCCAGGAGGCGGTGACGCGGGTGACCGGGCTGCTGCGGTTCGAGCTGCCCGATCTCGGCGAGTTCTCGCTGGTCGAAGCCAGGCTCGAAACGGGCCGCACGCACCAGATCCGTGTCCACCTTGCCCACGCCGGTTGCCCGATCGTCGGCGATCCGAAGTACGGCCGCTTCGAACTGAACCGCGAGATGGCCCGGCGCGGGTTCAGGCGCATGTACCTGCACGCGCACTCGATCGTCTTTCGCCATCCGGACGGGGGGCGCCGGATGCGGGTCGAGGCGCCGATGCCGGACGAGTTCGAAGCGCTGTTGCGCGCCGCCGGCACGAGCTGGACGCCGGACACGGGCGGTGCGGCGCGGGGTTCCGGCGCGGGCGGCGGAGCGTCCGGATGAAGCAGCGCTTTCGCCTCGTCGTGTTCGACTGGGATGGCACCCTGATCGATTCGACCGCCGCGATCGTCCACGCGATCCGTGCTTCGGCGGCAGACCTCGGCCTGCCGGTGCCCTCGCGCGAGCAGGCCTCGCACGTGATCGGCCTCGGCCTGCTCGAGGCGATCCGCATGGCCGTGCCGACGATCGACCGGGCGCAGGTTCCCGCCTACGTCGAGCGCTACCGCCATCACTACCTGCGCCGCGACGCGCAGCTCGAGCCGTTCGAGGGTGTGCCGCAGCTGCTCGGCGAGCTCGCCGACAACGGCGCCTGGCTCGCGGTGGCCACGGGGAAGTCGCGCGCAGGATTGAACCGGGCCCTCGACCAGATGGGCTGGACCGGGCGCTTCCTCACGACGCGCTGCGCCGACGAGGGCGCACCGAAACCCGACCCGTGGATGTTGCGCGACATCTGCGACGAGCTGGGCCTGGGCGTGTCCGAGGCGCTGATGGTCGGGGACACGACGCACGACCTGGGCATGGCTCGCGCGGCCGGGGCCGC
>CALMSQ010000111.1:0-9261 GCA_937872345.1 uncultured Burkholderiales bacterium
TTGTGGCTCTCGTTCGCCGCCGTCGCCGCGATCACGCTGCACGGCGCGGCCCGGCGGCCGCGCGCGGCGAGCGCGGCGCGGATGGTCGGGGCACCCGCATCGCCGACGCCGGTCGCGGGTCTTGCCCGACGCGCACGCGACATGCTGATCGAGGCGGCGCGCACCCAATGGGCCGCCACCCTTGCGCTTGTCCCGCTGGGGGCGCTGTTCTTCTCCTCGGTGTCGCTGGTCGGCCCGATTGCGAACGTGTTTGCCATACCGCTGGTCTCCGGGCTGATCACGCCGCTGGCGATGCTGGGCGCCGCGTGCCTTGCGTTGGCGCCTGCGCTGGGGTCGGGATTGCTTGCCTTCGTCGCGCTGGCAACGGGCACGCTGCTCGACCTGCTCGAACCGCTTTCGCGTTCCTCATGGGCGATCCTGGTCATCGCGCATCCGGAAGGCGGCGCGCTGGCGCTCGCCGCGGTCGCGGTGGCGGTGCTGTTGTGGCCCGTGCCCGTGCCGGGCCGTCGCATCGCATTTGCCGGCCTGCTGCCCCTCGCGACGCAGGGCCCCGGGCTCCCGCTGCCGGGTACCTTGCGCGTGACCGCGTTCGACGTCGGCCAGGGCATGGCGGTGCTCGTCGAGACGCCTGAGCGCCGCCTGCTGTACGACACCGGCCCCCTCTACGGCGGCGACTCCGAAGCCGGCGCGCGCGTCATCGTGCCGTGGCTGCGCTCGCGCGGGATCGACCGCCTCGACGCGGTGATCGTTTCGCACCTCGACTCGGACCACTCGGGCGGCCTGCCGAGCGTCCTGCGCAACCTGCACATCGACTGGCTCGCCGGCTCCTTGCCGCCGGAGCATCCGGCGCGCGAGGCGGGCCGCCCGTTTCACGATTGCCGTCGCGGGCACGGCTGGCGGTGGGACGAGGTCGCATTCGAGATACTGCATCCCGGACCGGATCCGGCGCGAGGCGCGAAGTCGGAGACGAACGCGTCGAGTTGTGTATTGCGCATCGTCGCGCCGGCCGCGCGCGTGCTGCTGACCGGCGACATCGAGGCCGCCCAGGAGCGGGCGCTGGTGGCCGCCTACGGTGCGCACGGTTTGCGCGCCGACCTGATGCTTGCGCCGCATCACGGCAGCAACACGTCGTCGAGCACCGAGTTCCTCGAGGCCGTCGCGCCTGCCCACGCAATCGCGCAAATCGGCTTTCGAAACCGCTACGGACACCCGGCGCCACGGGTCGACGCGCGCTATCGATCGGCCGGCATCGCGCTGCTGCGCAGCGACCGCGACGGCGCGATCGTGCTCACCTATGCGCCGGGGCGCGAGCCGCGGCTCGAGCGCTCGCGCATCGACGACCGGCGTTACTGGCGGGTGCGCCTGCCCGACGATCCCGCTATTGCGCCGTCCAGCCCCCGTCCATCGCCCACGCCGCGCCGCGCACCTGCGCAGCAGCGGGCGAGCACAGGAACACCGTCAGTTCGCCGAGTTGCTCGGGCGTGACGAACTCCTGCGACGGCTGCTTCTCCGACACGAGCGCGATCTTCGCCTGTTCGACCGTCTGCCCCGATTGTGCCGCGCGCGCGTCGATCTGCTTCTGCACCAGCGGCGTGAGCACCCATCCCGGGCAGATCGCGTTGCAGGTGATGCCGGTGCGCGCGTTCTCGAGCGCGACGACCTTCGTGAGCCCGACGATGCCGTGCTTGGCGGCGACGTAGGCCGACTTCTCGACCGAAGCGACCAGCCCGTGGGTCGACGCGATGTTGACGATGCGTCCCCAATTGCGCTTCTGCATCGCCGGCAACGCGCAACGCGTTGCGTGGAAGGCGGCCGACAGGTTGATCGCGATCACCGCGTCCCAGCGCTCGGTGGGAAAACGCTCCACTGGCGCCACGTGCTGGATGCCGGCGTTGTTGACCAGGATGTCGACCGATGTCCCGCGCGCAGCGATCCGGGCGAACATCGCCTCGATCTCTGCAGGCTTCGACAGGTCCGCGCCCTCGTAGCTCACGTCGACGTCGAACGACGACGACAGCTCGGCGCGCAGCCGCTCGATCTCGGCCGCGTCGCCGAAGCCGTTGAGCACCAGGTTCGCCCGCTGCCGAGCCAGCGCTCGGGCGATGCCGAGCCCGATGCCGCTGGTGGAGCCGGTGACGAGCGCGAGCTTGCCTTCGAGCATGATCCCTCCCTGTACAATTCCCGGGCCATTGTAGCGGCTCCCAACGTAGCGGCTCCCTCCGATGCTCGAACCATTGCTGCGCCACGTCACCTGCGCCAACCCCAAGGGCCTGCACCGGCTCGCCTACTGGGAGTGGCTGCCGCCGGCCGCCGGGGCGAACCCTGCGGGGGTGTCCACGGTCATCTGCGCGCACGGCCTGACGCGCAACGGGCGCGACTTCGACGCGCTCGCGGCGAAGCTGTCGCAACGATGGCGCGTCGTCTGCCCCGACATGATCGGGCGCGGGCGATCCGATCGCGTGGCCGACCCGCATCGCTACGTGCCGCCGCAATACGTCGCCGACTGCGTGACGCTCGTCGCGCGGCTCGACGTCGAGCGGGTGGCGTGGGTCGGCACCTCGATGGGCGGGATCATCGGCATGCTGCTTGCGGCGATGCCGGGCACGCCGATTTCGGCGCTGGTGCTCAACGACGTCGGGCCCGTGGTCGACGCGGCCGGCCTGGCGCGCATCGGCAGCTACGTCGGACAGGATCCGCTGTTCGCCACCGAGGCCGAAGGGGTGGCGGCGTTGCGTGAGCTGATGCGCGATTTCGGGCCGCACACCGACGACCAGTTCCGGTTGCTCACGCGCCACTACCTGGTCCGCCGCGAGGGCGGCTGGACGTTCGCCTACGATCCCGCCATCGCGGTGCCGTTTCGCGAGCAGGGCGCAGCGCCGGCGCCCGACCTCTGGCCCGTCTACGACGCGATACGTTGCCCGACGCTGGTGACGCGCGGCGCGCAGTCCGACATCCTGTCGGCCGCCACGGCGAAGTCGATGTCGGAGCGCGGCCCCAGGGCGCGCTGCGTCGAGTTCGACGGCGTCGGCCACGCGCCGACGTTCATCGCCGCCGGGCAGATTGCCGCGGTCGAGTCCTTTCTGTCCGGGGAGTTCCGATGACCATCGAACGACTGCACGTCGGCCCGCGCATGTGCGAGGCCACGATCCACAACGGCGTGGTCTACCTTGCCGGCCAGGTGGCCGAGGATCCCTCCGCCGACGTCACGGGGCAGACGCGCCAGGTGCTCGCATCGATCGACCGGCTGCTCGCCGAGGCGGGCAGCGACCGCACGCGCATCCTGCAGGCGCAGATCTTTCTCGCCGACATCGGCGACTTCGCCGCGATGAACGCAGTCTGGGACGCGTGGGTCCCCGCGGGCCACACCCCGGCACGCGCGACCGTCGAGGCGCGCCTGGCCGCGCCCGGGTACCGCGTCGAGATCAAGGTCATCGCGGCGCAGGCCTGAGCCAGCGGACCCGGCTCGCGCGACGCGAGCGCCGGGGTCGGGTCAGCGCCAGCCGACGCGGTCGATGATCTTCGACGCGGTGACTTGCGCGCGACCGATCGACGCGATCGGCAGCGCGTCGGCCTTGAACTTCCCGAGCGATTCGAGTTCGGGGTTGCGGATCTTCACGCCCGCGACCACCGGCCACTCGTTGTTGCCGTCGGCCAGATAGGCCTGCGCCGAATCGCTGGCGAGGTACTCGAGGAAGCGGATCGCGTTCTCGCGGTTCGGCGCGTTCTTCGCCACGCCGGCCCCCGACACGTTGACGTGCGTGCCGAAGCCCTTCTGGTCGGGCCAGACGACGCCGATTCGCGCGACCACTTCCTTGTCGGCGGGCTTGTCCGAGCGCATCAATCGCACCAGGTAGTAGGTGTTGGTCAGCGCGACGCCGCATTCGCCGCTGGCCACGGCGCGGATCTGGTCGGTGTCGCCGCCGCGCGGCTTGCGTGCGAAGTTGGCCACGACGCCGCTTGCCCACTGTTCGGCCTTCTGCTCGCCGAGGTGCTCGGACATGGCACCGATCAGCGACAGCATGTAGGGGTGCGCGCCCGAGCGCGTGCACACCTTGCCCTTGAGTTCCGGGCGCGCCAGGTCGGCGTAGTCCTGCACGAGCGCCGCATCGATCCGCGCCTTGTTGTAGACGATGACGCGGGCGCGCGTGGACACGCCGAACCACTCGCTGCCGTGGCCGTCGTCCTTCGCACGCAACGAGGCCGGAATCCTCGCCTGAAGCGTCGCCGACTTGACGGGCTGGAACATGCCTTCGACCTGTGCCTTCCACAGGCGCGCGGCGTCGACCAGCAGCACCACGTCGGCCGGGCTCCTGGCGCCCTCACTGCGCAGGCGCTCGAGCAGCGCCTCGTCCCCCGCCTCGATCCGGTTGATGCGGATGCCGGTCTGCCGGGTGAAGTCGGCGTACAGGGCCTCGTCGGTCTGGTAGTGGCGGGCCGAGTAGAGGTTCAGCACCTTTTCCTCGGCGAGGGCCGGCGCGGCGGCGGCGCCGGCCATCAGGACGGCGCACAGCAGGGCTTGAAACGTGGGTCGGGTCATGGAAGGAGCGTTCCAGGGTCGTTGGAAAGGGTCGCCGTGAGTCTAATAAAAACGAGAACCAATCGCAATAGCGTTGACTTCTACATACGAATGCTTATTATTCGTATCTCAGGGGGGCAGTCGGGACGCTCCGGAAACCGCAGGAGGAACGATGAAGGCTCTGGTCGTGGGCGCCGATCGCCTGGGCAACATCCCGCAGCTGCTGACCGAGTATGGCATCTCGGTGATGCGGCACGTCTCGGGCCGGGACCCTTCGTCGCAGCGCGCCGATCGGGCCGTGCCGTCGGGTGTCGACCTGTTGATCCTGTTCACCGACTTCCTCGGCCACAACGTGATGCGCAGTTACCGCGATGCCGCTCGCCGGCAGGGCCTGCGCGTACTGGCCTGCCGGCGTTCCGCCTGCAGCCTGCAGGGCGCGCTCGAGACCTGCGCATGGTGCCCGCGCCGGCCGGGCTGCGTTCGTCAGTAGGGCGAGCCCCAGGACAGGGTGGCGTCGGCCGCGCCGGGCGCCGCGACCGACTCCGCGGCGCTCCCCGACCTGGCGACGCTGCTCCACACCGCCTCGAGGGCGGGCACTCCGGTGCCGTCCGGCAACGGGATGCCGCGCAGGCCGGCGTAGGCGTAGGCCGGCGCTTCCGACGCTGCGATGCGTCGCGCGCCGTTGAAGCGGGACATCCAGTAGCGGTTGTCGATGTGCTCGACGCGGACCTGTCCGCCGCGCGATGGCGCGTGCACGAACCGGTTGCCCCCGATGTAGATGCCGACGTGCGAGAAGGCGCGCCGCAACGTGTTGAAGAACACCAGGTCGCCGGGACGCAACTGGTCGAGCGACACCGATTCGCCCTTGCGGCTGATGTCCTCCGACCGTCGTGGCAGCACCAATCCCAGCGCACCCTGGTAGACGTGCCGGACGAGGCCGCTGCAATCGAGGCCGGTGTCGGGTGAGTTCCCGCCGAACCGGTACTGCACGCCCAGCAGTGCCAGCGAACGGATGACGAGTTCGGCGCCGGCCCGCGTTCCGTCGCGTGCGGGCTCGGGGGGCGCAGTGTCGGCCGCGCGCGCGGGCAACGCCGTGCCCAGCATGAGCCATGCCGGCATTGCGAGCAGGGCCGCCATCCTCAGCGCGGCCGCCGGGATGCGCCGCTGCGACGCCGGAGGCGGGTCGCCCGGTCGCGACGTGCGCGCTGCATCGAAGGCTGTCCGGACAGTCCGCGTCGGCATCGCGGCAGCCTAGGAGAATTCCCCCGGGGTGTCAAAACGGCCGTAAGGCGAATGTCAGGGGTGGTCGTAGAATGCACGCAAAGGCGGGCAATGCAGGCGTGAAGGAGGGCGGGGCATGGGTGCAGGCGACGCAACGATGGACACATCGCTGAAGGAGTTTCACGCGCGGTCGATCGCCGATCGCGAGGGCTTCTGGGCCGAGCAGGCAGCACTGATCGATTGGCACGAGCCGTTCGGGCGCGTGCTCGACTACTCGAACCCGCCGTTCACGCGCTGGTTCGTCGGCGGCCGCACCAACCTGTGCCACAACGCAATCGACCGCCACCTGGCGAGCCGCCGCGACTCACCGGCGCTCATCCACGTGTCGACCGAGACCGACAGCGAGCGCGTGTACAGCTTCGGCGAGCTGCATCGCGAGGTCGTGCGCATGGCGGCAATCATGCGCGCGCTGGGCGTGAAGCGCGGCGACCGGGTTCTGATCTACATGCCGATGATTCCCGAGGCCACGTTCGCGATGCTGGCCTGCGCGCGGATCGGTGCCATTCATTCGGTAGTGTTCGGCGGCTTCGCGTCGCACAGCCTCGCCAGCCGCATCGATGATGCGAGCCCGGTGCTGGTGGTCAGTGCCGACGCGGGCTCGCGTGCCGGCAAGGTCGTCCCGTACAAGCCGCTGCTCGACGCGGCGATCGGGATGGCCCGCAACAAGCCCGCCGGCGTCGTGATGGTCGACCGGGGCCTCGCGCCGTTCGAGCGCGTCGCCGGACGCGACCACGACTACGCCGCGCTGCGCGAGCGGCACATGGACGACGACGTGCCGATCGAGTGGCTCGAGTCCAACGAGGTCAGCTACACGCTGTACACCTCGGGCACGACCGGCGTCCCGAAGGGCGTGCAGCGCGACGTGGGCGGCTACGCGGTCGCGCTGGCCGCGTCGATGAAGTACATCTTCTGCGGAAACGCGGGCGAGACCTACTTCTCGACCAGCGACATCGGCTGGGTGGTCGGGCATTCGTACATCGTCTACGGGCCGCTGATCGCCGGCATGGCGACGATCATGTACGAGGGCACGCCGCTGCGCCCCGACGCGGGGATCCTCTGGAAGCTCGTCGAGAAGTACCGCGTGACGGTGATGTTCTCCGCGCCCACCGCGATCCGCGTGCTGAAGAAGCAGGATCCCTCGTGGCTGACCCGCTACGACCTGTCGTCGCTGCGCGCGCTGTTCCTGGCGGGCGAGCCTCTCGACGAACCGACCGCGCGCTGGATCGGCGAGGCGCTGGGCAAGCCGATCGTCGACAACTACTGGCAGACCGAGACCGGGTGGCCGATCCTCACCGTCGCGCACGGCGTCGAGAAGACGCCGACGCGGCTGGGCTCGCCCGGCATGCCGATGTACGGATACGACCTGCGCCTGCTGCACGAACAAACGGGCGAGGAGGTCGGCGTCGACCAGAAGGGCGTCGTGGCGATCGTTCCGCCGCTGCCGCCGGGCTGCATGCAGACCGTGTGGGGCGACGACGAGCGATTCGTCAAGACGTACTTCACGACGATTCCCGGACGGCTGGTGTACTCGACCTTCGATTGGGGGATCCGCGACGCCGACGGGTATTACTTCATCCTTGGCCGCACCGACGACGTGATCAACGTCGCCGGGCATCGGCTGGGCACCCGCGAGATCGAGGAGAGCCTGTCGAGCCATCCGGCGGTGGCCGAGTGCGCGGTGGTGGGCGTCGCCGACTCGCTGAAGGGGCAGGTCGCGATGGCGTTCGTGGTGCTCAAGGATCCATCGCGAGTCGTCGCGCCCGACGCGAAGATGGCGCTCGAGGGCGAGCTGATGGCCACCGTCGACAAGCAGCTCGGCGCAGTGGCGCGGCCCTCGCGCGTGCACTTCGTGACGCTGCTGCCGAAGACCCGTTCGGGCAAGGTGCTGCGGCGCTCGATCCAGGCAATCTGCGAGGCGCGCGATCCGGGCGACCTCACCACGATCGAGGATCCGGGAGCGCTCGACCAGCTGCGCCAGGCGCTCGGTTCGCGCACCTGAGCGGTGTCTCCCGAACTCGCGGTCGGGATCAAGCGCAGCCTGGAGCTGCTGCTGCTCCCGCCTGCCGGGCCCCTCTGGCTCGTGCTGCTGGGGCTCTGGGTCGGGCGCACCCGTGCGGCCACGGGGCGCGCGATCGCCGTGCTCGGGGTCGTGCTGGCGCTGGCGTTTTCGACGCAGGGCGTCGGTCGGCGACTGGTCGCGCCGCTGGAGCGCGAGGCCGGGCCTGCGCTGGACGAGGCGGCGCTGCGCGCGCTGATGGCGCGCGGCGACGCTCCGCAGGCTGTCGTGATCCTCGGCGGGGGGCTGCGCTCGGATCGGCACGAGCGCCCGCACCGCTACCGACCGCATCCGCGCACCACCGAGCGACTGCTCTACGGCGCGTGGGCCGCGCGCGTCACCGGCCTGCCGGTGCTCGTGAGCGGCGGCGTTCCGCGCGGTGCCGAGGTGAGCGAGGCCGCGCTGATGAAGCGCTCGCTCGAGACGCAGCTCTCGACGCGGGTGAGGTGGGTGGAAGACCGGTCGCTCGACAGCGCAGACAATGCACGGGCGTCGGCCGAGCTGCTGCTGGCGGACAAGCGCCGCCGCGTCCTGCTCGTGACCCACGCGGTGCACATGGTGCGGGCGCGCGCGGCCTTCGAGAAGGCGGGGCTCGAACCGGTGGCTGCGCCCACCGGTTTCCTCGGCACGCCGGTGCACAGTGACTGGCGCGAGTGGCTGCCCAGCGCCGACGGCGCCGCGATCAACTGGCTCGCGCTGCACGAGATCGCTGGACGGCTGTGGTACCGTCTGCGCGGCCTGAATTGACCCTGACGGAGACCCCATGAACTCGAAGCCCGTACTCGGCGCCGCCGAAGTGAAGACCATTGCAGCCGCTGCGGAAGCCGAAGCGCTGCGCAACCAGTGGGCGGTGTCGATCGCGATCGTCGATGACGGCGGGCACCTGCTGTGGCTTCAGCGGCTCGACGGTGCGGCGCCGATCTCGGCGCAGATCTGCGAGGCGAAGGCGCGTACGGCTGCGCTGGGCCGGCGCGAGTCGCGGGTCTACGAGGAGATGATCAACGGCGGGCGCACCTCGTTCCTGTCGGCGCCGGCGCTCGAGGGGATGCTCGAGGGGGGCGTGCCGATCGTCGTCGGCGGGCACTACGTCGGCGCGATCGGCGTCTCGGGCGTGAAGTCCAGCGAGGACGCGCAGATCGCGCGCGCCGGGATCGCTGCGCTGTCCGCAGGCTGAGACGTTCGCTCCGTTGCCGCTCGGCCTTCGCGCTGTTTGCGCGTCGCGGCGGGCGGGGCAGGTGCGATCGCGAGTGCGGGGCCGGGCGGGGGCTGCCGGGGGCACGGCCCGCGCGGCGATGACGACGGCGGTCGGTGCTTCGCACCGACTTCCCTGCGCTGCTTATATGGACGCCTCCCGTGCTGCAAGGGGAGTGTTGCAGGCGGCGGTGTGGCGGATCAACTGCGGTCTCAT
>CALMSQ010000112.1:0-3250 GCA_937872345.1 uncultured Burkholderiales bacterium
CGAGATCCTGCGGATCCACGGGCCACTGGTCGCGAACCGGCGCGTCGCGACCCGCCCGGTCGAGATCGGCGGCCGCACCATCGCTGCCGGCGAGCGGCTCTCGCTGGTCTGGATTGCCGCGAACCGCGACGGCCGCGTCTTCGACGATCCGGAGGCGTTCCGGCTCGACCGCGACCCGGCGGCGAACCTGCTCTACGGGGCGGGCATCCACGTGTGCCCCGGCGCGCCGCTGGCCCGGATGGAGCTGCGCGTGGTCATCGAGGAACTGCTCGGGCGCGCAACGGGCATCGACCCGGTCCCGGGCAAGGCGGCGACCCGGGCGGCGTACCCGGCGAGCGGATTCGCCGACCTGCCGGTACGGATCCGCTAGCCGCCGCGCCGCGTGGTCACGAACGCGCAGCCGGATATCCGTGCGACATTCAGCCACGACACAGGAGGTTCCGATGATCGTCACCGTCTTCCGCTCGCGACTCAAGCCCGAGGGGCGCGACGAGTACATGGCTCTTGCGCCGAGAATGGCCGAGCTGGCGCGCACGATGCCGGGCTACCTGTCGCACAAGAGCTTCGTCGCCGACGACGGAGAGCGGGTGACGATCGTCGAGTTCGAATCCGAGGAGGCCCAGCGTGCCTGGTCGATGAACGCCGAGCACGTCGCCGCGAAGAAGAAGGGCCGCGAGTCGTTCTACAGCGAGTACAGCATCCAGGTCTGCACCGTCGCAAGGGAGTCGCGCTTCCCGGCGAAGCGCGCGTAGCGCGTCCACGAAGAGGCATCCCCCATGGATCCCACCCGTCCCGGCGTCGCCGCCAAGCGGCGCGCGTTCCGCCAGCTCCACGATTCCGGCTGCTTCGTCGTTCCCAACCCATGGGACGTCGGCAGCGCGCGCTACCTGCAGGGTCTGGGCTTCAAGGCGCTCGCGACCACCAGTTCGGGCTTCGCGTGGAGCCAGGGGCGCGCGGACGGATCGATGTCGCGCGACAGGGTCCTCGAGCACCTGTCCGCGCTCGTCGCCGCGACCGACCTGCCGGTCAACGCCGACTTCGAGAGCGGCTTCGCGCCCGATCCGGCGGGCGTGGCCGAGAGCGTGCGCCTGGCCATCGAAACCGGCGTCGCCGGGGTGTCGATCGAAGACTCGACCGGCGATCCGGCCCATCCGCTGCGCGGCCTCGACGAATCGGTCGCCCGGATCCGCGCGGCGCGCGACGCGATCGACCGCTCGGGCGGCGACACCCTGCTGGTCGGGCGCGCGGAGTGCTTCATCGTCGGACACCCCGATCTCGACGAGACGATCGCCCGGCTGAAGGCCTACGCGAACGCCGGGGCCGACTGCCTCTACGCCCCGGGGATTCGCACGCGCGAGCAGAT
This sequence comes from uncultured Burkholderiales bacterium, assembly GCA_937872345.1. Classification (GTDB taxonomy): domain Bacteria; phylum Pseudomonadota; class Gammaproteobacteria; order Burkholderiales; family Burkholderiaceae_E; genus Zeimonas. The sequence continues at coordinate 1,364 of CALMSQ010000112.1, forward strand.
CGCTGCGGTCGTCGCCGCCGTGGCGCCGAAGCCGGTCAACCTGCTCGTCGGCTGGGCGAGCGAGCTGACGGTGCGCGACATCGCCGAACTCGGCGTGCGACGCATCAGCGTCGGCGGTGCGCTGGCCCGCGTGGCCTGGGCGGGCCTGATGAGCGCGGCACGGTCGATCGTCGAGCAGGGGCGCTTCGACGGGTTCGCGAGCGCGGCGTCGGGCCGCGAGCTCGATGCGTTTTTTCGCGAGCCGGCCAAGGCACCGGGCGCAGGGTGACCGGTGTCTGGACCGCACTTCGCTTGCGGCGTAGCCTGATGCGCGGCGCGCCCGTCTCCGAGGGATGAAGCGCGAGGCGCGCCGCCTCGCGATGCTTGCAAACGTTTCGCCGCACACCTTCCAGACGGAGACGCACATGTCGACGCCGCAAGTTCGCGAAGCCATCCAGGCGCTCGCCACGGTGCTCGCCGAGCAGCCGCACAAGGCGCGCGCGAGGAATCCCGCCGCCGCCGCCGTGCTCGAGGACGGATTGCGGTTCCGGATCTCGGGCCCGAACGGCGAGACGGCATCGACCGACATGCCGGTCGCGCTCGGCGGCAAGGCGTCGGCGCCCGCCCCGAGCTGGCTGTTTCGCGCTTCGCTCGCATCGTGCACCGCCACCGTCATCGCCATGCGCGCCGCGCAGCTCGGCCTCACGCTGGACACGCTGCAGGTCTCGGTGTCGAGCGAGTCCGATGTCCGGGGGTTGCTCGGAACCGACGACAAGGTTTCCGCAGGGCTGGACGGCCTGCGCCTGCACGTCCGGATCGGTGCCGCGGGCGCCAGCCCCGAACAGCTCCGGGAGATCGTGTCCTGGGCGGATTCGCACTCGCCGATCGGCTGCACGGCCCGGAGCGCGCAGCGCACCGCTCTCGAGATCGAGGTGGCCTGATGCGAAGTCGTACGACCCTGCGCCTGGCGGCCTGCGCGTTGCTCGCTGCGCTGGCCAGCGGTTGCGCGACCACGACGCCGATCAGTCGCCTGGCGTTGCCGCCGGTCACGACGATCGAGGGAGTCGTCACGCAGCCGCGCGATGGCGGCTTCACCCTCGCGGACGACACCGGTTCGATCTTCGTCAGGGCCAGGCTGCCGGGCGGCGCGGCGCCAGGCGTGTCTGCCGGCGAGCGGGTGAAGGTGTATGGCAACCTGCAAGGCGGCCAGGAGCGGATCTTCGACGGCTACGTGATCAGGCGACCGAACGGCGAACAGATCGTCGTGACGAAGCCGACGCCCCACTTCGGCTTCGTCATCCAGGGCGAGTTCCGCTAGCGGGCCGACCGCACCTCGCTGCGCGGCGGCTACAGCTCGGTGTACTTGCGGCTCGAGCCGCGGGCGATCTCCGCCGGATACTTCTGCGCGTTGATCGCCATCTTTCGCTTCGCCGCCTGCACGAGGTCGACGTCGAGCTTGTCTGCGAGGCGCACGAGGTAGAGCAGCACGTCGGCCATCTCTTCGCTCACCTTCCCGAGCGTCTCGGGCGGCAGCCGGCGCGACGCGTCCTCGCCCATCCACTGGAAGTGCTCGAGCAGCTCGGCCGCTTCGACCGACAGCGCCGTGGCCAGGTTCTTCGGCGCGTGGAACTGGTCCCAGTCGCGCTCGTCGGCGAAGCGGCGCAGCGCCTGCGCGAGTTCGCGCAGCGGGTCGGCGGCGTCCGGTCGTTCCTGCATCGTGGCGGCGAGGTCGAAAGTGAGGGTCGGGTGGCAGCCTGCATGATAGTCCGTTCCGGAAGCGGGGCCGGGCTGCACGTCGCCATCAGGCGCGCGACAATGCTCCGCACCACCACGGAGATGGTATGGACGCCTCCCCTCCGCCGAGGGGTGAGAGAGCAGGCGGGGAAGGTGGGGCCTCTCGATCCGACG
>CALMSQ010000113.1:0-1558 GCA_937872345.1 uncultured Burkholderiales bacterium
CTGTCGCAGATGCACGACTTCCTCGTTCGCGGGTTCGAGGCGTTCCGGGCGATCGGCGGCGCCTCGGACTTCCTCGGGCGCATCGAGAGCCGCGAGCGGGCGATCCTCGAGGCGCTCTATGCGGGGGCGCGGGCGGATTGGAGCGAGCCGCCCGCGGCTTGAACGGGGGCGGCCGGCTTGAGCAGGGCGCCCGGCTCCGCTATAATCACGGGTTCCTTGCCGCACGGTGTATCGACGCTATGGCGCCGGCGGCCTTTGTCCACAAGGTACGCCCGCGCGACGGGCACGCGTCACGACAGTCGTCGGCCGAAAGGCCGACATGGAGTCATCGGCCCGCGGGCCGGGGGCGGCTGGCCGTGACGTCGTCGCGAGGGTGTCCGCACCAGGAGAACCGATGCGTCACTACGAAATCGTGCTGATCGTCCACCCCGACCAGAGCGAGCAGGTGCCCGCGATGATCGAGCGGTACAAGGCGATGATCGAAGCCCAGGAGGGCAAGGTCCACCGGATCGAGGACTGGGGTCGGCGCCAGCTGACGTATCCGATCCAGAAGGTGGCCAAGGCCCACTACGTGCTGGTCAACATCGAATGCGGCAAGCCCACGCTCGACGAGCTCGAGCATGCGTTCCGCTTCAACGACGCGGTGCTGCGCCACCTCATCGTCGCGATGAAGAAGGCCGAGACGGGCGCCTCGCCGATGTGGAAGCAGATCCAGAAGGAAGAGGCCCGCAAGGCCGCTTCCGAGACGACGCAGGCCTGACGGCGCGCAGGCGTCGCGGCAGCCGATTCCGTGGGCAGCGAAGCCGGGAGCGAACTTGGCAGCGATTCTGCAATGGCGTCCAACCGGGTCGAGCTGTCTGGCGTGCTGGTCGAGCGCGAAGCGCTTCGGTACACGCCGGCGGGCATTGCAATGCTGAACGCGCGGTTGAGCCACGGCTCGGAAGTGCGCGAGGCGGGGCAACCGAGGCAGGTCGAGTTCGACGTGGCAGTGCGCTTTGCGGGCTCGATTGCGGCGCGTGCCGACCGGCTGGCGCTTGGCGAGCAGGTCTTCGTCACCGGCTTTCTCGCGCCGCGCCGCCGCCAGTCGAAATCGCTCGTGCTGCACGTCACCGACTTCGCTTCGCCGCACCGATCAACGAATTGAATTGACAGGGAAAGAGAGAACACCATGGCCACCTTTCGCCGCGGTTCCAAGGACAAGAAACCTCGCCGTCCGTCGCAGAGCGCGCTGTTCAAGCGCAAGAAGTTCTGCCGCTTCACGGCCGAGAAGATCGAGTGGATCGATTACAAGGACATCGACCTGCTGAAGGACTTCATCACCGACACCGGCAAGATCATCCCGGCGCGCCTGACGGGCACGAAGGCGCGTTACCAGCGCCAGCTGCAGGATGCGATCAAGCGCGCGCGCTTCCTCGCGCTGCTGCCGTACACCGACAACCACTGAGCCGGGGAAGACCGAGATGCAAATCATCCTGCTCGAAAAGCTCGTCAACCTGGGCCAGCTCGGCGACGTCGTGAAGGTCCGCGACGGCTACGCGCGCAACTTCCTGATCCCGCA
>CALMSQ010000114.1:0-1577 GCA_937872345.1 uncultured Burkholderiales bacterium
GCCGGCGGTGAGCGCCAGCACGAAGAGCATCAGCACGATCAGGTACTCGACCATCGACTGGCCTCGCTGGACGGAAGGGGTCATGGCGCCTCCTTCATCGCGTCGCGCGAACGTGATAGAGGACGACGCCGGTGCCCTGCGGTTGCGCGTGCAGCGTGACCAGCAGCTCGACGCCTGCGGCGCGGAAGAAACGCGCACGATCGTTGCGCCAGGCCAGGTCGCGCGGCGCACCGGGCGCCGACACGGCGACGAAGCCCTTGCGCCCCAGGTGCCGCTCGATGCGCAACTCGGCCTCGTCGATCGAATGCGCAAGGCGACCGATCAGCGTGTCGGTCGTGCGCGAACCACCGTCAGCGCCGTCGCGCGACGTGAGCTGGCGCACCACCTGCGCATCGTCGGGAAGAAGATCCAGCAGGCCCGCCGGCAACGTCGTGCTGCCCGCGCGCTCGCGCCACTGCGCGAGCAGGCCCTCGGCGCCGCCGCGCGCCGCCGCCCGCAGCTGCAGCGTGTCGTAGCCGAGGGCCGTGCGCCGGGACAGCACCGACCAGCCGCCGCTGTCGGCGCGCAGCACGACGGCGAGATCGCCTTCGCGCCAGTGGCGCTCGACGCGGGCCAGCGCCTCGGACGGATCGAGTCGGCTGGAGACTTCGCTGACCTCCACCGCGTGACCGGCGATTTCGCCGCCCGGTACGACGACGCGTCGCGCATCCAGCCCGGGGATCGGGCCCGGCGCGTCAGCGACGATCTCGCGCCCGCCAGCGGCCAGGCAGGCGGGACCGGTGGCGGCGAGCGGCAGCGCACCCGCCCGCTTCCCGTGCCGTCGGCCTTGACGGGCGTGCTGCGGGCCAGCGTGCTGAACTATGCGGTGGCGACGCTGGGCGGCGAGACGCTGTGCATCGACACGAGCTGGATGGAAAGCGCCGAGAAGATCGCGCTGCTGGCCGATGGCCGCTTCCTGTCGTTCGACTGGCTCGGCTACGAATCGTTCGGGCACAAGCTGGTCGACCGCACCGGCAAGGGCCAGGTGATCGACGCCGCCATGTGCGACGGCACGGTCTCGCTGACGACGGTATTCCAGGGCATGGTGGCGGAAGGCTCATGGCGGCAGGAGCGCGCCGACAACCTGCTGGATGGCGGCGCGCCGTGGTATGGGGTCTACGAATGCGCCGATGGCGGGCACGTTGCCGTCGGCGCGATCGAGCCGCAGTTCTGGCGCGAGTTCTGCACCCGGATCGGCCTGGAGGATTTCGCCGACGCGGATCGCGATGCGCCCGGTTGCCGCGAGCGCATCAGGGCGGAACTCACGCGCATCTTCCGCAGCCGCAGCCGCGACGAATGGGCTGCGATGCTGGAGAACAGCGACGCCTGCGTCACGCCGGTTCTGACATTCCGGGAAGCGCAAGATCACCCGCACCTGACGGCGCGCGAAACATTCACACAGGTCGAGGGCATGAGCCAGCCGGCCCCCGCACCGCGCTTCTCGCGCACGCCGTCGCCCCGTCCCCGCAACGCGGCCCACGTCAGCGTGGATGAGGCCCTCGATTTCTGGCGCGATTGAGAATCGCGGCAGGGGTATA
>CALMSQ010000115.1:0-3622 GCA_937872345.1 uncultured Burkholderiales bacterium
CCTTCGGGGGTTGAAAGTGCGCCAGCGGCCTAGCGCTTCTGGAAAGTGGTTTCGCCGTCGAACTGAACCGAGTCGACAATGGCTACGATGGCGGCGTCGGTGGGAGCGTTGTGTCCGTCCGAATCGACGCGCGCGGCGCTGCCGAGCGTCACGAGCACGATCTCCCCAAAGCCGGCGCCGACCAGGTCGATCGCGACGTAGGTGGAAGACGGTTCGACGCGGTCGCCATCGTCCAGCGGTGCCGAGGCCCGCACGGGCTCGAGCAAGAGAAGCTTGTGCGATGCCAGCCCGGCGGCCTTGATCGATGCGACAACGTTGCCGCGCACGCGAGCCAGCTGCATCGTGTCTGTCTCCGTATCTGTTCTAGGAATGGACTGAACGGTAGCTGTCGCGCAGTGCGGCGTCATTAGCCACCGTGGAAAATCAAAGGCGGAATCCGTTATCCATGCCGGCCATGGTGGCCGCCGTTCGCCGCCCCTAGAGTTGCCACAGAGTTCGCAAGAACGAGCCCGCGTGCGCAGGGACCAAACGGAGACAAGACGTGATCAAGGATCAGGACGCGGAATTCCACGTCACCGACTCGGACCCGACTTCGGCTGAGACGAACTCATTCGGCTTCGTCAGCGCCGAGCAGAAGCTGAACGTGGGCGTGTATGCGCTCTTCCGGCCGAACCCCGGCGTCGTCAGCTCCACGATCTGCATGAATTCGGGCCGCGCCGTCGCGCCCTGGGAAGCGGACTGTCCAGCAGCGAGCGCGGCGTCGGGACCGGCATCGCGGAGCGCGGATCACAGAAGCGTGGCGATTCGCGGGCGCGTCCCACGAACCGAAAGGAGCCGAGGTACGCCGTGACCCGCGCGATCCTGTTCGACCTCGATGGCACGCTCGTCGACACGCGAGCCGCGTCATGGCAGTTGTTCTCTGAGACGAATCTCGCGTTCGCACTCGGGATCGACTCGCGCGAGGCCTTCTTCCGGGCCTTCGAAGGCAACTTCTTCGAGTCCCTGGCCAAGCTCTGCCCCGATCCGCAGCGCGCCGCGGCTGTCAAGGCACACTTCATGGAGCTGCTGCGCACGCGCTACCACCCGGCACTGATCCCGGGCATGGTCGACGTGGTGCGCGCGCTGGCGCCTCACAGCACGCTGGCCGTCATCTCGACGAACGGCATCGAGGCGATCCGTCGCATTCTGGTCGGTGCCGATCTGGCCAACTGCTTCTCGCACGTCTTCTCAGGTGACGTGGAGCCGCGCAAGTCGGTTTCGATCCGCCGTTTCCTCGGCGACCATCGCTACGCGGTGCAACGCACCTGCTCGCCAGCCTATAACGATGGCGAAGGCAGCCAGGCGTCGCTGCAGGCGCAGGATGTCGTGTTGGTCACCGACACCGTCGGAGACGTCCGGGAGGCCCGCGAAGCCGGCATCCGCGCGATCGGCGTAACCTGGGGCATGCACAGCGAACGCCAGTTGCTCGATGCAGGCGCCGAGCGGGTGGCGCTGTGGCCGCAGGAACTGGTCGCCTGGCTGCGCGACGCCGATGCGCCTGCGGCGAGTTGCGGCTGCTCGAGCGGGTCGGCCGACAGCTGCGGATTGCCTCCAGCACCGGCGCCGGCCATCCGCGCTGCGGCCACGCCAATCACGGGCGACCCTTTGGGAGAGGTGGCGCGCCGTCGCCGCGAACGCCAGCTTCACACCCGCGTGCAGATCGCCGCCGCGACGGCCCCTGCGGCATACGGCGCCGGCACGGCATCGGCCGTGTCCGGCTCGGCCACACCCACCGAGCTGATGTCTTCGCTGCGACGAATCCTAAAGGAAGGAGACCACTGAGCGGCACACAACAGATCGCCTAGATGTCGAGGGCTCCTCGAGCGAACACCCTCCCTGCCCCAAGACCAGGGAGATACCGTGAAGTCATTTCGGAAGGCTTCAACAGCTTCGAGATCTCGAAGAATCCGGACGATCTTCTTCGCTCCGGCGCTGAGGATGGGTGTAGGGGTGCAATCACGTTGTCGGGCGCCCCAGAGTCGCACCTCGGCATCCGCTCGCGCGAGTTCTAGATCTCCTGCGCGATTATGGCGTACCTGAAGGACAGCGATTCGCGCTTCGAATGATGAGAAAGACGGCGCTGACGACAAGCGCGGGCAGTTCAGCTGGCGAGGGCAGCCGAGCTGGGGCAGGTGGTGCTGGTGGACTAACAACAACGATCGGAGACAACACATGGACTATCAGAAACAGAAACACAACCGCAACCAGCCCGCCGACGACGGGCTTCGCTTGCAGGACCAGACCTACATCGGCATCTTCGGGGACGTGCCGCACGTCCGGGATGGAGTCCTCGGCCACCGCATGATGAAGGCGCGCACGCAGGGCGAGACCCTCATGAAGGTCAGCAGGGCGAATGTGCTGTGCGACCCGTTCACGATCCCCGAGCCGAACGACCTCCAATGCCACCTTGCCTGGGACATCTACGACGTGGCCGTGATGCGTGCCACCGAGAGTGGCTCTGGAATGTGCCCGCGCCAGGAGAGCACAATATGAAAGCGCAGTGCTCCGCCACGTCGGCCCCAGCCGTCGACGTTCCCAGCCTTGTCCACCTGATCCAGGAGATCGACGGCATGGACACGGCGAAGTTCGGTGGCAAGGCCGCGGGACTGGCACGCATGGCCGCCGCTGGTATTCCCGTTCCGCCGGCTTTCGTCATCGGCACGGACGCCTACCGCGCCTTCCGCGATTCCGGCGATCTGCCAGAGAACCTGATGCCCCAGGTCGATCGTGCGATGCGCGTGCTCGAGGGTCACACCAGCCGCTCGTTCGGCGGTCTGAGCGCGTTGCCGCTGCTCGTATCCGTGCGGTCGGGGTCGCAGGTCAGCATGCCTGGCATGATGGACACGGTACTGAACCTGGGCATCACCTGTCGTGGCGCGCAGCGCCTGGCGCAGGAGACCGGCAACGCCGACTTTGCCGTCGACACCTGGGTGCGCTTCTGGCGCATGTTCGCCGAGATCGTGCTGGACCTGGAGGCCGAGGTGATCGAGCACGCGGTTGTATCGCTGTTGGACCAGACGCGCCGTGAGCCCTCCGAGGAGAACTTCCTCCGGCTGGAGACCGCCGTTCTCGGCGCGATCGTTGCGCAAGGCGTCAACGAGGTCAGCGCCGATCCGGCCTGGCAACTGCGTCGGGCAATCGCCGCCGTGTTCGAGTCCTGGGACAGCCGGCGCGCGCGCGCCTATCGCGCGCACCACAAGATCTCCGACGAACTGGGGACCGCAGTAACCGTGCAAGCGATGGTCTTCGGCAACCTGGACAGCCGCTCGGGCTCCGGAGTCGCCTTCACCCGCAACCCGAACACCGGTGCGCGCGAGTTGTACGGCGAGTTTCTCGCCGGCCGCCAGGGCGAGGACCTGGTGTCCGGCTCTGCCACGCCGTCGCCGCTCGGGGCACCCGGCGGGCTGTCCGAGGCCCATCACCGCGAATTGGCCGACCACGGGCATCGCCTCGAGGAGATGTACGGCGACGCGGTGGACATCGAGTTCACCGTCGAAGGCGACCGCCTCTATTTCCTGCAGGTCCGCCCTGCCAAGCGGACAGCGGCAGCGGCCGTCCGGATTGCCACCGAGCTGGTCGACGA
>CALMSQ010000116.1:0-3625 GCA_937872345.1 uncultured Burkholderiales bacterium
TCGCGCGTGTTGATCGGCTCGATCAGCGCGGTGATGCCCTCGCGGGCGAGGCGCCTGGCCGCCCAGCGCAGGTTGGCCACATAGGTCGCGCGCTGGCTCGCGCGCTGCGCGTCGTTGCCCGCAACGCCGGCCATCAGGTGCAACCGCGGGCATTCGAGCGCGGCCGCATAGCCGATCGCACGCTCGATGCCGGCCTGGAACTCGTCCTCGCGGCCAGGCAGGCTGCAGGTGCCGCGATCTCCGGCCGCCATGTCGCCGGGAGGCGCGTTGAACAGCACCTGCCGCAGGCCGCTCGCGCGCAGTGCGGCGGCGAGCTCGGCCGCGGGAAACTCGTACGGGAACAGGAACTCGGCCGCGCGAAAGCCGTCGCGCGCAGCGGCCTCGAAGCGCTGCAGGAACGGCAGCTCGGTGTACATCAGCGACAGGTTGGCGGCGAACTTCGGCATGGCGACTCCTGGCCCGGGCCCGAGCATCCAGCGGCCCGACGCGGATGATAGACGCGCGGGGGCCTGCGCTGGCGCACGCAGACACCCCACGCGGCGCTCGCCCGGGCTCCGCAGCGGGCCCGAGTTCCGCTATCGTGCACCGCGTGGCGCGCGTTGCAGGGAGGCACACGATGGCGACCGATCCTCATTCCGACCGGCGCTCGCGTCGCGCCGGCGCCGTAGCCGGCTGGGCGCTGGCTGCCGCGCTCGCCTGCGCACCCGCGGTGGCCCACAGCGAAGCCGTGGCGCTGCCGGTCTTCGACGCGCACGTCCACTACAGCCACGACGCCTGGGACGTCGCGCCCACCGCCGAGGTCATTGCGCTGATGCGCAAGGCGGGCCTGCGCGCCGCGCTGGTGTCGAGTTCCGACGACGAGGGCACGCAGCGGCTGTACGCGGCGGCCCCCGACCTGATCGTGCCGAGCCTGCGCCCCTATCGCAAGCGCGGCGAGATCTCGACCTGGATGCGCGACGAGTCGATCGTCGGGCACCTCGAGGATCGCCTGCGCCGCCATCGCTACGCGGCGATCGGCGAGTTCCACCTGTACGGCGCCGATGCCGACCTGCCGGTGCCGCGCCGACTCGTGCAGCTGGCGAAGCAGCACGGCCTGATCCTGCACGCGCACTCGGACGCCGACGCGATCGAGCGGCTGTTCGCGCAGGATCCCGACGCGCGCGTGATCTGGGCGCACGCCGGATTCGAGCGCCCCGAGCGGGTGCGCGAGATGCTGCGCCGACACCCGCGCCTGTGGGCCGATCTCGCCTTCCGCTCCGACCACGCGTCGGCGGGCCGGCCCGATCCGGACTGGCGCGCCGCCTTCGACGAGTTTCCCGACCGCTTCATGGTCGGCACCGACACCTTCACGCCCGAGCGCCTGTACTACATCCCCGAGCACGCGTCGTGGACGCGCGGCTGGCTCGCCGGGCTGCCGCCCGCGCTGGCCGAGCGGATCGCCTGGCGCAACGCCGACGCACTGATCACGCCGGTGTGGAAGGCGAGCCGCGAGCGCCCGCTCGCCACCGCCGACGCGGCGACCGACGCTGCGCGCTGCGCCCGCGCCGCGCAGGCCCCCGGCGCACAGACGCTCGAATCGCCGCGGGTCATGCTGGTGTTCCGGACCAGACCGCAGCCGATTCGCGTCGGCGAACGCTTCTCGGTCGACACCGTGCTGTGCCCACGATCCGGCGGCGCGGCAGTCGACGGATTCGCGATCGATGCGACGATGCCCGCGCACCGGCACGGCATGAACTACGCGCCGGTGCTGCGCGCCGACGGCCCGCAAGCCTGGATCGCCGACGGGATGCTGCTGCACATGCCCGGACGCTGGCAGCTGAGCTTCGACGTGCGCCTGGCCGGCAGCACCGAGCGGCTCGCCGCCGATCTCGATTTGCGCTGAAGCGCGAGGCGCGCCGCCGGTGAACCCAAGCCGCGTCGCCTTGTCGCGGCTCGCCCGCGCGATCTTCGTTGCGGCGGCCTGCAGCGGCGTCGCCGCGCAGGGCCTGCCGTCGGCTCCGATCGACCTGAGCACCGACGAGATCGCCGCCGTCGTCTCGCACGGCCCGTGGCCCCCGCCGCAGGCGCGCGACCCGACGAACCGCGCGTCGGGCGATCGGCAGGCGATCGCCCTCGGCGAGCGCCTGTTCGCCGACGCCGCGTTGTCGGGCAGCGGCACGCTCAGTTGCGCGAGTTGCCACGATCCGGCCCGCGGGTTCACCGACGGCAAGCCGCGCGCGCGGGGCGCATCGACGCTCGATCGCAACACGCAGGGCCTGCTCGACGTGTCGACCTGGCGATGGTTCGGCTGGGATGGCGGCACCGACAGCCTGTGGGCCGCGACGCTGCGGCCGCTGCTGTCGCCGTCGGAGATGGGTTCCGACCCAGCCCGGATCGCCGGACGGCTGCGTGGCGATCCGGCGGCGATGCAGCTCGTCGCACGACTGTTCGGGCCCGCAGCGGACGACGAACTGGTCGCGGTGGCCGCCGCCAAGGCGATCGCAGCCTGGCTCGAGACGCTCCGGTCGCCTCGCACCGCGTTCGACGAGTTCCGCGACGCGCTCGCGCGAGGCGACGCTGCGCAGGCCGCCCGCTATCCCGCTGCCGCGCGTCGCGGACTGAAGATCTTCATCGGGAGCGGCAATTGCCGCGCCTGCCACGTCGGTCCGTCGTTCAGCAACGGCGAGTTCCACGACGTCGGCCGTCCGTTCGTGGTCGCGCCGGGTCGCGTCGACCCGGGCCGTCACGCCGGCATCCGGCGCGTGCGCGCCGACCCGTACAACCTGCTCGGCCCGTTCAACGACGAGCGCGGCGCGCCGCCGGAGCAGCAGCGCGCACTGCAGACGCGCACCGTCGTCCTGCAGCACCGCAACTGGGGGGAATGGCGCACGCCGACGCTTCGCGGCCTGCTCGCCACCGCGCCGTACATGCACGACGGCGGCCTGCCGACGCTGCACGACGTGGTCCGTCACTACTCGCAGCTCGACCTCGATCGCCTCCATGCCGACGGCGAGAGCCTGTTGCGGCCGCTCGACCTCTCGCCGCGCGAGATCGACGACCTGGTCGCGTTCCTCGAGACGCTGTCGCCGGCGCGGCCCGCAAGCCGCGCCCCGCGTGGCAAGATGCGGCTCGCCAACGAGGAGAACGCGCGATGATCAGCGAGCTGGTGATGTTCGACCTGCCGGAAGGCATGACCCGCGCCGAGGTCGTCCAGGGGATGCGCGAGGTCGCGCCTGCGTGGCGCCGCAACCCCGACCTGATCCGCAAGACCTTCCTCTACGACCCGGCGAATTCGCGGACCGGCGCGCTGTACCTGTGGAAGACGCGCACCGCCGCCGAGGCCGCGCACGACGCCGCGTGGCGACAGCGCGTGATGGACAGGTATGGCAGCGTGCCGACGCTGCAGTACTTCGAGACGCCGCTCGTCGTCGACAACGCGCTCGGCCAGACGATCGAAGGCTGAGCCGGCGCCCGCGCTCCTTGCGTCGCGCAACCGGCAAGCCGCCGGTCAGCGCCGGTCTACGGGCAGCGGGATGAACTCGCCGGCGTCGTTGGGCGGCAACGCAATGCGCCCGGCCTTCCAGTCGGCCTTCGCCTGCTCGATGCGCTCCCTGCGCGAGGACACGAAGTTCCACCAGATGTGCCG
>CALMSQ010000117.1:0-4890 GCA_937872345.1 uncultured Burkholderiales bacterium
CGCGATCAATGCGTCGAACCAGCGCTTCTGGGAGAAGCCGGTGCAGCGCTACGTCTCGGAATGCCTGGCCGGCGAGACTGGTCCGCGCAGCAAGGACTTCAACATGCGCTGGGTGGCGAGCCTGGTCGCCGAGGTGCACCGGATCCTGAGCCGCGGCGGCGTGTTCCTGTATCCGCGCGACACGAAGACGCCGTACAAGCCGGGCCGGCTGCGGCTGATGTACGAGGCGGCGCCAATCGCGTTCCTGATGGAGCAGGCAGGCGCGGGTGCGGTCACCGGCACCCGTCACCTGCTCGATGTCGTGCCCGACACGCTTCACCAGCGGGTGCCGATGATCGTCGGGTCGCTGCAGGAGGTCGAACTGATCGTGCGCTACCACGAAGACCCGAACGAGAACGTGTCCTGGCAGCTGTTCGGCTCGCGCTCGCTGTTCGTGCGCGCCTGATCCCACCCCGGCTGGTCGTACCGACATGTCCAGAAAGCACCCGATCATCGCCGTCACGGGCTCGAGCGGCGCCGGCACGAGCACGGTCAAGCGCACGTTCGACACGATCTTCCGCCGCGAGGGCATCACCGCCGCGACGATCGAGGGCGACGCCTTCCACCGCTACGAGCGCAAGGCGATGAAGGAAGTGATCGCGGCGGCCGACCGCGAGGGGCGGCCGATGAGCCACTTCGGTCCCGAGGCCAACGAGTGGGCCGAGCTCGAGAAGCAGTTCCGCGCGTACGCGAAGGAGGGGCGGTGCCACACGCGGCTCTACCTGCACAACGACGCCGAGGCCGCGCCGTGGAAGCAGGAGCCAGGCACCTTCACGCCGTGGTACGACACGCCCGTCGACACCGACCTGCTGTTCTACGAGGGCCTGCATGGCTGCGTGAAGACCGGCGAGGTCGACCTCGCACGCCACGTCGACCTGAAGATCGGCGTCGTGCCGATCATCAACCTGGAGTGGATCCAGAAGATCCATCGCGACACGCGCGAACGCGGCTACTCGAAGGAGGCGGTCGCCGACACGATCCTGCGGCGCATGCACGACTATATCCACTACGTCTGCCCGCAGTTCGGCGAGACCGACATCAACTTCCAGCGCGTGCCGGTGGTCGACACGTCGAATCCGTTCATCGCGCGCGACATCCCGACCGCGGGCGAGAGCATGACGGTGATCCGTTTCAGGAACCCGCGCGGCATCGACTTCCCCTACCTGCTGTCGATGATCGGCGAGTCGTTCATGTCGCGCGCCAACACCATCGTGGTCCCGGGCGGCAAGATGGACCTGGCGATGCAGCTGATCCTGACGCCGATGATCCTGCGGCTGATGGAGATCCGGCGCGCGCAGCTCGCCTGAGCCGGCGAAGCGCCCCGCGCAGGGCGCCGCCGCTCGAACCGCTAGTGCCCGCCGCCCTTGCCTTCGGCGATGCGGTCGGTGACCGCGAAGAGCACGCCCGAGACGACGAAGGTGATGTGGATGCCGACCTTCCACGCCAGCTGCTCGGTCGTGTACTGGTCGACGTTGATGAAACCCTTCAGCAACTCGACCGCCGAGATCGCGACGATCGCACCCATCAGCTTGATCTTGAGGTCGGCGAATCCGACCTTTCCCATCCATGCCGGCCGGTCCTCGTGCTCGCCGACCCCGATGCGCGACACGAAGTTCTCGTAGCCGGCGAACGCGATGATCAGCAGCAGGCTGGCGATCAGCGCCGTGTCGACCAGCGTGAGGATGGACACGATCAGCTCGCTGCCGCTCAGGCCGAGGAGGCTCCCCAGCAGGATCAGCAGGTCCTTCGCGAACTTGACCAGCAGCGCGGCGATCGCGACGACCAGGCCGAAGAAGAACGGCGCCAGCAGCCAGCGGCTGCGGAACAGCATCGACTCCATCGCGGTCTCGAAGCGCTTCATGCCCGTCTCCCTTGCGGATGCGCAAGGGTAGCGCAAGTCGCGCGCCGGCAACCCCGTCGATGTCGGTCGGCGCGGCGCCGCGCCACCGCCGTCAGCCCTGCCCGTTGCGGTTGGCGCGGAGCGTCTCGAGCGTGTCGCGCAGCGACTTCTCCATCGTGATCGACGGTCGCCAGCCGAGCGTCTCCCTGGCCCGCCGGTTGCTGACGTTCCAGACCTTGCCGTCCAGCGACGCGGCCAGTTCGCTCGTCAGGCTCTGCGGAGTGCCCAGCATCGCGTGGTTCAGCCGGTCGACCAGCGGAAGCGTGCGGGTCAGGAAACGCGGGATCCGCATCATCGGCAGCGGGATCTTCGGATCGATCGCGTGCATCGTCTCCAGCATCGCCCGGAAGGAGGGCTGCGTGTCGTTGATCGCCGCGAACCGCCCTTCGCAGTCCTGCTCGGCTGCCAGGACGTGCGCGGCGACCACGTCGCGCACGTCGACCAGCGGGTAGTTCATGTCGGGAGCGCCCAGCCGGAGCGCGCCCATCGACATCGCCTCGATGACGTCGATGCTCGGCGTGTTGCGCACGAAACCCGGCCCCAGGATCGCGCCGGGCAGCACGGTGACCAGGTTCAGCCCGAGCTCCCCGGCGACCCGCCAGGCAACGCGCTCGCCCTCGGTCTTCGCCCGGATGTACGGCACGCGAAGGTCGGTGGTCCAGTGGCGTTCGTCGGACGGCGGCGCGCCGGGCGCGGTGAACGGAAGCGTCACGACCGACGACGTCAGTACCACCTTGCGCACGCGCGCGTCTGCGGCGGCGCGCAGCGCCGCGTCGGCGCCCTTCACCGACGCGTCGAGGATCTCCTGCCCGCGCCCCGGCGTGACGTAGTCGTAAACCGCCGCGGCGTGGAACACGACGTCGACGCCGTCCATCGCAGCGCGCAACTGATCCGGGCGCCCCAGTTCCGCCTCGACCAGCTCGACGCGCGCAAGTGCCTTCAGGCGCACGGTCTTCCGCCGATCGCCCAGCGACCTGACCCCTGCGCGCACCCGATGTCCGGCGTCGCGCAGCGCGACGACCAGGTTGTAGCCGAGGTGCCCGTTTGCACCGGTGACCAGTGTCTGCACGGCCGCTCCCGTTCCGGCAGGCGTCGCGCGAGTCTGACGCATCGCCGCCGCCGCGACAAGGCGCCCACCGGCTTCAAGGCTTCGCGGCGACGACCGTCGAAAAGACCTTGACGCGGTTGCCCGGCGCGGCGAACTCGTCGATTCGCGAGTCGACGATCCGCCAGCCGGCGAAACGCGCTTCGAGCTCGGTGCGCCCGAACAGGCAATGTCCGGACGGCTCGAACATGTCGAGGTAGGTCGTCCCCTCGACCAGCACGTTGACGATCGCGACGCCGCCGGGGCGGACGCGATCCTGCAGGTTCGCCAGCACCCGCGCCGCGCTCGCGCAGTCGAAGAACATCAGCAGCCCTATGCAGGCGATCGCGTCGAACTCGCCAGTGATCTCGCTGCGCTGCAGGTCGACGGCGCGCGCCTCGACGTCGAGCCCTTCGGCGCGCGCGCGCTGGCGCAGCGAGTCGATTGCGACGTCGCAGGCGTCCAGCGCGACGACCGAACATCCGCGCCGCGCCGCCTCGACCGACAGGTTGCCGACTCCGCAGCCTAGATCGAGAACCCGCCCGCGCAGGTGCTGCAGCGCGGACAGCTCGAACGGGTTGAGCCGGAACTCGTGCTCGCTGATCTGCCTCCGGAACTGCTCGTCGAAAAACCGGATGCTCGCGTTGGGCGCGTGGGCGTTCATCGAAGCCACTGCCTCCGGGCGCGGCCGGATTGCGCGCCGATCGGGCCCGCGGCCATCGGTCAGGTCTCCTCGGGCTCGGGACCCGGGTACCAGCTCGCCGCCCGCTTCTCGCGAAACGACGCGAAACCCTCGGCGGCCTCGGGCGACTGGCGCTTCTGCGCGTGCTGGGCAACCAGCCGGCCGAAGGCCTGCGCGGACACGTCGCCCCACGCGTACTCGATCGCCAGCGCCTTGGTCTGCGCGTTCGCCTGCGGGGCGCTCTGCAGCAGGTGGTCGACGACCCGCGCGCCGGCCGATCGCAGCGACGCCAGCGGCACGACCTCGTGAACCAGGCCGATCCGGCGCGCCTCGTGCGCGTCGAAGCGCTCGCCGGTCAGCGCGTAGCGCCGCAGCTGGCGCGCGCCGATCGCGTCGGCGAGCTGCGGAACGATGATGCCGGCCATCAGGCCCCAGCGCGTCTCGGCGATCGAGAACTGGGCGTTGTCGGCCGCGATCGCCACGTCGCAGGCGGCGACGAGCCCGGTGCCGCCGCCGAAGCACGCGCCCTGCACGAGCGCGACGGTGGGCACCGGCAGGGTGTTCAGCCGGTGCACGACCTGCGCGGTCAGTCGCGACGCGTCGACGTTGTCTTCGGCCGAACGCTGCGCCACCGCCTGCAGCCAGGCGAGGTCGGCTCCCGCCTGGAAGTGGCGCCCCGCGCCGGCCACGACGACGACGCGAAGGCCGGGCCGCGCGCCGAGCGCGTCCATCGCGGCCATCACGCCGTTCAGGAGCGCGGCATCGTAGGCGTTGCCGACCTCGGGGCGGTTCAGCGTCAGCGTCGCGACGCCGCGCGCGTCGAGGCCCCAGAGGACCGGTTCAGTGCTCATCGCAGGTGCCCCATCGTGAAGGGTCGGCGCGTCACCCGAGGAGCCGCTGGTAGACGGCGAGATCGTCGGCCGAGAAGCAGCAGAAAACGACCTCCTCGATGACCGGGTATTGCGCCGCGGCCGCACGGGCCGTGGCGACGGCGATCGCCGCGGCGGCCTCGAGCGGATAGCCGTAGACGCCGGTGCTGACGGCCGGAAACGCCATCGTGCGAACGCCGGCCGCCGCCGCGACCTCGATCGATCGCCGGTAGCACGACGCGAGATGGTATGGACGCCTCCCACCCCTTCCCCGCGCCCCATCTGATCGGAGGTGGGGCCTCGCGCACAGCGGCAT
>CALMSQ010000118.1:0-4891 GCA_937872345.1 uncultured Burkholderiales bacterium
TTCATTTCCTGCTCGTAGTACATGCCCATCACGAGGCGCTCGCGCTCGGGCAGGCGCTCGATCGCGTCGACCAGCGCGTGCCGGAAACGGGAGTCGCCGAGGATGGCCGACGGATCGGGCGCACCTGCCGGAACATTGCGATCCAGGAAACCTTCCTCGCCATCTTCGTCTCCGAAGTCGTCGAGGTGAACCAGTTGCGCGCCTCGCGCGTCGGCGAGCATCTGCTGGTATTCGCGAAGGTCCACGCCCAGTTCGGCCGCGATCTCGGCCTCGCCCGGAGCGCGTCGCAGTCTCTGCTCGGCGGCGCGGATCGCTCGCTCGATCGCGCGCTGGTTGCGCCGAACCGAGCGTGGCAGCCAGTCGGCGCTACGCAATTCGTCGAGCATCGCTCCGCGGACGCGCTGCATCGCGAAGGTCTCGAACTGCGCGCCCTGGCCAGCCTCGAACCGCGTCATCGCGTCGAACAGCCCGATCATCCCCGCCTGGGCGAGGTCGTCGAGCTCGACGTTGGCCGGCAGCTTCGCGGCGAGCTGGCTTGCAGCGCGCCGCACCATGGGGCCGTATCGCTCGATCGCAGCCTCGCGGTCCAGGGTTCCCTGAGCGGTGTACATGGCCAAAGCCTCTGCGTTGCTCAATTCGGTGCCGCCGCACGCGCGACTTCGAGCGGGCGCGCCCAGTCGATCGCAGCAGCAGCAAGGCGATCCCAGGCGTGCACGTCCTGGTCGCCGCTCGGCAGCACGCCGCCGAACTCGACGGCGGCGCCGAGGAAACGCGCGGCCGTCTCCGACAACCTGCGATGCGCCGCCAGTACTGCCTGGCTCGATCGCGCGTCGCGAAATGCTGCGACGAAGCGCGTCATCCCGTGCGCCAGCCTGACCGCCTTGAGCTGCGCATACAGCCGCGCGAGCGACGCGGCGTCGCCAGGCGCGATCAGCACGATCCGGTCGGTCAGCGCAGCGGCGACGTCGGCAAGTCGCAACGGGTCGGCGATCACGAGTGCGATGTCGGCATCGGAACCGCACTGCAGCGCGTGCTCGCGCAGCGAGCGGGCCAGCGCGGCGAGATCGCGCGAATCGGCGTCCGGATCCAGCAACCGGTGCGCCTCGACGCGGGCGATCGAAACGCGGCGCGAGGCATGACGAGTGCGGCTGCCGCGCGCACCCGGTCCGACGTCGTCGCCGAGCAGGTCGAGCACCATCGGGCGCCGGCCCGCGCGCTGCAACGCCTGCGCCAGCGCATTCGCGCCGTCACGGTCGCGCGGGTCGGCGCTCGTGCAGCCAATCCCGAGGAACAACAGTGGCCGCGCTTCGAACAGGCAGCGCAGGCCGGCAGCCTGGTCCCGGCCCGAGTCAAACACCGCGCACCTCCGCGAGCGCACTCGCAGCGCGGGCCTGGTCCGGGCGCGCCGCCATCAGCATGGCGAGCTCGGCCTCGTCGAAGCTGAACGCCGTCGGCTTCCCGGACTGTGCGCAATCCAGCGCGCGATCGACCAGCGCACCTGCATCGGGCCGGTGCCAGTCTTCGGGAACGCGCTGGCCGTTGGCCACGCCCTGCAACTCGAGACGCCGGCGGATCAGGCAGTCGAGCGCCCCGCCCAGCTGGACCGTCTCGTCGACCTTCGACAACACCACACCCGCCGCCTGATGCGCCTGGTAGGCACTGGCAACCTCGTCGATGGCCTCGGCCTGCATCGCCGCGTTGACGACGAGCACCTTTCGCACCTGCGTCGTCGACAGCGCCGCGAGCAGTTCGCCGACCCGTGGATCGCGCTGTCCGACGCCGGCCGTGTCGATCAGCACGAGCTTGCGGTTCATGAAGAGCTGCAGGAAGTCGGCCAGCCCGGCGACGTCGTGTGCGACGTGGACCGGGACCCCGATCAGCCGCCCGAAGGTGCGCAATTGGTCCTGGGCTCCGATCCGGTAGACGTCGGCGGTGATCAGCCCGACCGACTGGGCACCGTATCTGAGTGCGAACTGCGCAGCAATCTTGGCGGCCGTGGTCGTCTTGCCGACCCCGGTCGGCCCCAGCAGCGCGAACACGCCGCCGGCGTCGAAGATCGTCCGGTCGGGAACTGCGGCGCGAAGATTGCGCCGCAGCGCTTCGCGCAGCCAGCGCTGCGCCTCGACATCGCCGAAATCGGCAGGCAGGTGGCCGACCAGCGTACGCGACAGCGAAGCGGAGAAGCCGGCCTGCAGCAACAGTCGCAACATGCGCGCCTGGGCCGGTCGCCGCCGCACGCCCTCGAACCAGTTCATCGATTCGATCTGGTCGGAGAGCAGGCCGCGCATCGCCCGCAGTTCGGCCATCAGCGCGCCGGCGCCCGCCGGTTCGTCGGCGATGGCGGCTGCGAAGTGCGTCCGCGCGAGCGACTCGCCGGTCATCGCAGTCGGCATCTGCAACGTCGTCGCGTGCGGTGTCGCCACGGCCGCAGTCGCCGCCCGAGTCGCCGGTGACACCTGCGGCGCCCGCTGATGTACCTCGGGCGCCGCCGATGCCGGAACCCGCGGCGCCGTCGCCTCGGCCTGCGCCGCATGCTGGCGGCGCGCCTGGCGGTCCCGAACGTAGGTCTCGAAGTTCACCGTGCTCATCGACGCCTCGATCGGCTGCGCGCCGCCGTGCACCGGGTCTGCAAGCGCCTCGCAATGCGGCTCTCCGGATGCGACGCCTGTCGCGGCCCTCGCCCCGGACTGCGCCCCGGCATCGTTCGCGCCCGTCGCGTCCGGCATCGCGAGGATCTCGACCCCTCCAGGAACGGATCGGTTCCTCAGGACGACCGCGTCGGCGCCGAGTTCGGCGCGCACCCGCGCGAGCGCTTCCCTGGCGGTAGGGGCGACAAAGCGTCTGACGTTCATTTGCTCTCTCCGATCAGTCGTCCGATGCGAATGGAATGGGTATCAGGGATCTCGGCGTGTCCCAGCACGCGCAGTCGCGGCGCCGCCTTGCGCAACAGCCGCGCGAGTGGCACGCGGATCCGGTCTGGCACCAGCAGGCAGGCCGCGTGGCCGGCGTCCTCCTGGGCCTGCGCGGCCTGCGCGCTCGCGGCCATCAGGTACTCGGCCACGCCCGGCTCGAGCGAACCGCCGCCCTGCGCGAGCGCCTGAACCAGCAGGTTCTCCAGTTCGGGCTCGATCGCGACGACGCTGAGGTCGCGCGCTGCGCCGCAGGCCTGTTGCACGATCGCCGGAGCGAGCGCGATGCGCACCTCGCGGGTCAGCTCGGCGGGATCCTGCGTGCGCGCCGCATGCTCGCCCAAGGTCTCGACGATCCCGCGCAGGTCGCGCACGTGAACCGATTCCTCGAGCAGGTTCTGCAGGACCTTCTGGAACACGGGCATCGGCACGAGCTTGGGCACGATCTCGTCGGCGAGCTTCGGTGCATAGCGCGCGAGGTGCTCGAGCAGCTGCTGCGCCTCGGCGCGGCCGAGAAGCCGCGACGCGTGCAACTGCATCAGGTGGTGCAGGTGCGTGGCGACGACGGTGGCCGGGTCGACAACGGTATAGCCGGAGGCCTGCGCGGCATCGCGCTGTCGTGCGTCGATCCAGACGGCCGGAAGCCCGAAGGCCGGATCCTTCGTCGCGGTGCCGGCCAGCGCCAGCGCTGTCCCGCCCGGGTCGATCGCCAGGAACATGCCCGGGAACACTTCGGCCTCGCCGACCACGACGCCCTTGAGCGTCACGCGATAGGCGGTCGGCTTCAGTTCCAGCTGGTCGCGGATGTGCACCGGCGGCGGCAGGAAGCCGACCTCCTGTGCGAACTTCTTGCGCACGCCCTTGATCCGCGACAGCAGCTCGCCGCCCTGATCGCGGTCGACCAGTTGTATCAGCCGGTACCCGACCTCGAGCCCGAGCACGTCGACCGGCTGCACGTCGTCCCAGCTCGCCTCGGTGTCCGCGACGACGGGCTCGGTCGCGGCGGACTCGGCCGGCTCGCGCGACTGCCGCTCCGACAGCCACCAGGCGAGGTAGCCGAGCATCGCGGCAAGACCGAGGAAGGCCAGATGCGGCATGCCCGGCACGAGGCCCAGCAAGGCGACGACTCCGGCAGTCAGGCCGAGCGCCCTCGGCAGCGACAGCAGCTGCTTCATCACCTGGCCGCCGACGTCGTCGTCGTCGGCCACCCGTGAAACGATCAGGCCGGCAGCCACCGAGATGACGAGCGCCGGCACCTGCGCGACCAGCGCGTCTCCGATTGCGAGCAGGATGTAGTTGTTCGCTGCCTGACCGACCGACAGCGAATGCTGCGTGGTGCCGATCAGCAGGCCGCCGATCACGTTGATGAAGACGATCAGGATGCCGGCGATCGCGTCGCCGCGGACGAATTTCGAGGCGCCGTCCATCGAACCGTAGAAGTCGGCCTCGCGCGACACCTCGGTGCGGCGGCGCCGGGCCTCGGCCTGGTCGATCTGCCCGGCATTCAGGTCCGCATCGATCGCCATCTGCTTGCCCGGCATCGCATCGAGCGCGAAGCGGGCGGAGACCTCGGCGATGCGGCCGGCGCCCTTGGTGACCACCACGAAGTTGATCACCGTGAGGATCGAGAAGACGATCATTCCGACCGCGAAGTTGCCGCCGATCAGGAAGTTCGCGAACGACTCGATCACCTTTCCCGCGGCGTCGGTGCCCGTGTGGCCGTGCATCAGCACCGCACGAGTCGACGCGACGTTCAGCGAAAGGCGCAACAACGTCGTCACGAGCAACACCGACGGAAACACCGCGAACTCGAGCGGCCGCACCGTGTAGGCGGCCACCAGCAGCACGAGCAGCGCGAGCGCGATGTTGAAGGTGAACAGCAGATCGAGCAGCGGCGCCGGCAGTGGCAGGATCATCATCGCCAGCACCAGCACGATGACGACCGGCGCAGCGAGCGCCTTCCAGGGCGGCAGGTTCAGCAT